>DATNGU010000143.1:0-4758 GCA_035605775.1 Solirubrobacterales bacterium
GACCTCGGTGGCAAAGAGGGCCGGTTGGGCATAGCTGGTGTGGTCGAGCAGCTCTGCCTCGGGAGATCCCTCGGCGCAGAAGAGGAGATCCTTCAGCGGTTTGTCGAGGTGTTGATCGAGCGCCTCGCAGACTTCGTCCAACGCCTCGGCGTAGACCGGGTAGGTCTCATAGAGGCCCTTGCCCATGCCGGGTCGCTGGGAGCCCTGGCCGGTGAGGAGGTAGGCGAGCTTGCCGCTTCTTGCGGTGGCCTTGGTGATGCCCGTGGCCGCTTCGCCTTGGGCGAGTGAGGTGAGGGAAGCGATCAGCTCCTCGCGCTCCTCCCCCACCGCGACCGCTCTGTGCTCGAAGGCCGAGCGGGTAGTGGCGAGGGAGTAGGCGACGTCTTGGAGGTCGAGCTCGGGGTTGTCCGTTAGGTGGGTGCCGAGGCGGGAGGCCTGGTCGCGCAGGGCCTCCTCGCCTTTGGCCGAGAGCGGTAGGAGCAGCGGGCCGGGGATCGGCTGGGCCTGGTCGGTGGGGGCCTCATCCAGCGCGGGACCCTCCTCCAGGATCGCGTGGGCGTTGGTGCCACTGAAGCCAAAGGAGGAGATCCCGGCGCGGCGCGGTCTGCCGTTGGTCTCCCACTGCTGGGCCTCGGTCAGCAGCTCGACCTCCCCCGCCCCCCACTCGACTTTGGAGGAGGGCGCGTCGACGTGGAGGGTCTTCGGCAAGACGCCCGCGCGCATCGCCATCGCCATCTTGATCACCCCGGCGACCCCGGCAGCGGCCTGGGCATGGCCGATGTTGGACTTGATCGAGCCAAGCTTCAGCGGTGTCTCGCGCTCCTGGCCGTAGGTGGCGAGCAGGGCGCCGGCCTCGATCGGGTCGCCCAAGGTGGTGCCGGTGCCGTGGGCCTCGACCGCGTCGATCTCACTGGCACTGAGATTCGCGTTGGCCAGGGCCTGGCGGATTACCCGCTCCTGGGAGGGACCGTTGGGGGCGGTGAGGCCGTTGGAGGCGCCGTCCTGGTTGATCGCGGAACCGCGGATCGTCGCCAGGACCCGGTGGCCGTTGCGCTCGGCGTCGCTGAGGCGCTCCAGGGCGAGGACGCCAACCCCCTCCGACCAGCCAACCCCGTCTGCTGCCTCGGCGAAGGACTTGCTGCGTCCGTCGGGGGCGAGGCCGCGCTGTTGGGAGAACTCGACGAAGGCCCCTGGCGTGGAAAGAACGGTCACTCCCCCGGCCATCGCCAGCGAGCATTCGCCATTTCGCAACGCCTGGGAGGCCAGATGCAATGCCACCAGCGAGGAGGAGCAGGCAGTGTCGATGGTGATCGCCGGGCCCTCGAGCCCGAGCGCATAGGCGACGCGACCCGAGACGACGCTGGTCGAGCCGCCGGTGAGCATGTAGCCCCCGAGGTCTCCCTCTGGTGCTTGCGCGCCGGAGCCGTAGTCCTGGGAGCTGATGCCCGCGAAGACCCCGGCGGGCTCGCCGCGCAGCCCGACGGGGTCGATGCCGGCATCCTCCAGCGCCTCCCAGCAGGCTTCCAGCAGCAGCCTCTGCTGGGGATCCATCGCCAGCGCCTCGCGCGGGCTGATGCTGAAGAAGCTGGCGTCGAAGTCGGCGGCGTCGGCGAGGAAGCCGCCCTCGCGCGCATAGCTGGTGCCGGAGTGGTCGGGGTCGGGGTGGTAGAGGCGCTCGAGGTCCCAGCCGCGGTCGGCGGGAAAGCCGGCAACTGCATCCGCGCCACCGGCGACCAGCTCCCAGAGCTCTCGGGGCGAGCCGACCCCACCGGGGTAGCGGCAGGCCATGCCGACGATCGCGATCGGCTCATCGGAGGCCTGGGTCCTGACAGCCACCGCCTTCGTCGTGCCGCTGCTGGCACTCGCCTCGCCGAGCAGGTAACTGCCGATCGCCGCCGCAGATGGGTAGTCGAAGACGAGCGTCGCCGGCAGTCGCAGGCCGGTGGTGGCGCCGAGCCGGTTGCGCAGCTCGACCGCGGCAAGGGAGTCGAAGCCGAGGTCTTTGAACGCCCTCCCGGGCTCGACGTCCGCGCTGGAGCCGTGCCCGAGCACGGCGGCGGTCTCGCTTCTGACCAGCTCGAGAACGTAGTCCTCGCGCTCGGCCTCGGGCAATGCCGCAAGCTTGACCGCGAGCGAGCCCGAGGCAGCGGTGCGACGGCGCGCGGCGGTGCGGACCAACCCGCTCAGGATCGGCGGCAACATGCCCGCGGCGGCCATCGTCTGCAGCCCGACACGATCGAAGGGGGCGGCCAGAACCAGGGGAGGCTCGGCGGCCAGGGCCGTGTCGAAGAGCGCCAGTCCCTGCTCGTTGGAGAGCGCCGCGATGCCGACGCGTTGCATCCGTGCCAGGTCCGCTTCACTCAGGTGAGAGGTCATGCCGCTTTCCTCTTCCCAGTAGCCCCAGGCGATCGAGGTGGCCGGGAGGCCCTCGGCGCGGCGGTGGGCAGCGAGGGAATCGAGGAAGACGTTGGCGGCGGCGTAGTTGGCCTGGCCAGGGGTCCCCATCGCACCCGCGACCGAGGAGAACATGACGAAGGCCGAGAGGTCGAGATCCACGGTCAGCTCGTGCAGGTGCCAGGCGGCGTCGACCTTGGGGGCGAAGACGCTCCCGACCTGCTCGGAGCCCATCGCTTCGATCGTGCCGTCGGCGAGCGCCCCGGCGGCGTGGATCACCGCGCCCAACGGGTGCTCGGCGGAAATCGTCTCGAGCAGCGCCGCCAACTGCTCGCGGTCGGAGACGTCGCAGGCCTCGATCCTGGTCTCGGCGCCCAGCCCCTCCAGCTCCGCCTGCAGCTCCGCCGCGCCCTCGGCCCCCTTGCCGCTGCGGCTGACCAGCAGCAGATGGCGGGCGCCGTGCTCAGTGGCCAGGTGGCGCGCGACCTGGCTGCCGAGGACGCCGGTGGCGCCCGTGATGAGGACGGTGGAGCCGGGATCCAGCAACCGCGGCAGGCCGAGCACGATCTTGCCGACGTTGCGGCCCTCGCGCAGGAAGCGGAAGGCCTCGGGCGCCCGGCGCACGTCCCAGCTGGAGATCGGCAGGTGACGAAAGGCGCCGCGCTCGAACAGATCCACGACCTCGACGAGGATTTCCTGCAGGCGCTCCGGGCCCACGTCGGGCAGGTTGTAAGCCCGGTAGTCGACCCCCTCATGCGCGGCGGCCACCCGCTCGGGGTCGCGAATGTCCGTCTTGCCCATCTCAAGGAAGTGCCCGCCGCGGGGCAGGAGGTCGAGCGAGGCATCGACGAACTCGCCGGCGAGCGAGTTGAGCACCACGTCCACGCCCTCGCCGTCTGTGACCTCGAGGAACTTCTGCTTGAAGTCGAGGTCGCGTGAGGAGGCGATGCGGTCCTCCGCTAGACCCAACTCGTGCAGCGCCTCCCACTTGGCCGGGCTGGCGGTGGCGAAGACCTCGGCGCCGATGTGGTGGGCGATCTGGATCGCGGCCATGCCGACCCCGCCGGCGCCGGCGTGGATCAGCACCCGCTGGCCGGCCTGCAGGCCGGCCAGATCCACCAGGCCGTGGTAGGCGGTGCCGAAGACGGTCGGCACCGAAGCCGCCTGCTCAAAGCTCCAGCTGCTGGGCATCGGGACGAGGAGGCTGCGCTCGCTGACAGCCATCGGTGCGAAGGAATAGGGAACCAGGCCAACCACGCGATCGCCGGGTACGAGGTCGCTCACCTCCGCTCCAACCTCGACGACCACGCCGGCCGCTTCGCTGCCGATCACGCCGGCGCCCGCGACCTCGAACCCGAGGGCCACCAGGACGTCGCGGAAGTTGAGACCCGCGGCGCGGGTGGCGATCCGCACCTCGTCCCGGCCAAGGGGCGCAGTGGCGCGGGAGCTGGGAATGAGCGCGAGGCTCTCCAGCGAGCCTGTTTTCGGCGAGTCGAGCTGCCAGGCCTCCGGCGGGGGAGTCAGCGCGTCGCCCTGGTCTTTGGTCACCCGCGGCGCCAGCGCCTGACCCTCGCGCAGAGCGAGCTGGGGCTCCTCCTCCTGAGCGGTGGCGGCGGCCAGGGCCTGCATCGAGGCCTCGCTGCCGTCGCTGTCGATCAAGAAGAAGCGGCCGGGGTGCTCGGCTTGGGCGGAGCGCAAGAGGCCCCAAACGGGGGCGAGCGCGAGGTCGGGGGACTCGTCTCGCTTGGCGGCGAGCGCGCCGCGGGTGACGAGGACGAGGCGTGAGTCGGCCGTGCGCTCCTCGGCGAGCCATTCCTGGATCAGCTCCAGGGCGGCCTCGGTGTTGGCGCGGGCGGCCTCGGGTAGCTCTTGGGAGCTATCGCGGGGCGGCTCGAAGTGAATGACCTCGGCTGCGCTCTCTTCGGGGGAGAGCGGATCGGCGAGGTCGACCTGCTGCCACTCCAGCCCCAGCAGGTCGTCCTGGGTTGCAGCGGGGCCCTGCAGCTGGGATGGGTCCATCGCTCGCAGGCGCAGCGAGCCGACTGCGGCGACCGTCACCCCGCTCTGATCGGTGAGGGTGAGGGACGTCTCCCCCTCGCCGAGCCTGGCCTCCACCCGCAGCTCGGTGGCGCCAACTGCGGTCAGGAAGACGTTGGCCCAGGCGAAGGGAAGCTGCGGGCCCCCCTCTGCGCCCGAGCCCAAGAACGCGGTGTGCAGAGCCGCGTCCAACAAGGCCGGGTGGATGGCGAAGCGCCGCGACTCTTCGCGCTGGGCATCGGCGAGGGCGACCTCGGCGTAGACGGTCTCCCCTTGGCGCCAGGCGGCGGTGAGCCCCTGGAAGGCGGGGCCGTAGTCAAAGCCAGC
>DATNGU010000144.1:0-2107 GCA_035605775.1 Solirubrobacterales bacterium
AGATAGCCAATGCCTACGTCGAGGGTGCCTCGCGGGTGGTGCGCGCTGCCTCACAGGGCGAGTCGACCGCGGACGCGGTGCAGGAGACCACCGCCGAGCTGCGTGCCTACCTGCGTGAGCTGATCGGTGTCGAGGAAGGCACGCGGTCGCGGCCCGCCGGAGACTCCTCGGCGGAGGCGCTGCGCGGCCGCGGTGAGGAGCTGCTGCGCCGCTCGGCCGATGTCAGGGTCGACGTCGATTCCCACCCTGCCTACATGCGCATCCTCGACGCCCTGGCGCCGGACGAGGCGCGCATCCTGCGTTTCCTGACCCGGGAAAGCGGGCAGCCGTCGGTCGACGTGCGCGCCGGCCTGCCGTTCGCCTCTGCCCTCGTGGCCAGCGGCTGCACGATGATCGCCGAGGAGGCGGGCTGCCGTCACAGCGATCGCGCCCACGCCTACCTCAACAACCTGCACCGGCTTGGCCTCGTCTGGTTCTCGCGCGAGCCGCTGCGCGACGCCCGTCGCTACCAGGTGCTGGAGGCCCAGGTGGAGGTGACGGATGCGCTGGAGCGGGGTGGGCGGACAGCCCGCACCGTTCGCCGCAGCATCGTCCTCACCTCGTTCGGCGAGGACTTCTGCGCGATCTGCTTGCCGCTGGATTAGGCATGTGGGAGTTGTGCGACTTGCGTTGTAATTCTGAGCGCAGATCTAAATTCCCGCAACACATTGTCTGCGCACGAATCGGCTAGCCTGGCTACCATGGATCGCACGATGTGGACGGACGAGCGCCTCGACGAACGATTCGATTCGATCGATCGACATTTCGCTGAACTTCACACCGATATTCGGGAATTGCGCGCGCTGATGTTTCAGCTTTGGGGGACGAACATGCTGGGCATTCTCGTCACCATCGTCGCTGTTATTGCTACCCGCTCCTGAGCTACGCCGGGCGGGCCGATTGACCCGCCCGATCCCTGTATCGCCCCTACAGCCCGTAGCTGCGCCCGATCACGTCGAGCATGACCTCGTCGGTGCCGGCGCCGATCCGGTTGAGGCGGACGTCGCGGTAGGCGCGCTCGATCTCGTACTCCTTCATGTATCCGTAGCCACCGAGGATCTGGACGGCGTCGTCGGCGACCTCGCAGCAGATGCGGGAGGCGTAGAGCTTCGCCATCGTGATCTCGCGCACCGGGTACTCGCCGTTGGCGAAGCGCCAGGCGGTGGCGTAGGTGAACTGCTTGGCGGCCTCGGTCTTCGTCGCCATCTCGGCGATCTTGTGGCGCAGGGCCTGGAATTTGCCGATCGGGCGGCCGAAGGCTTCGCGCTCCTTGGCGTATTCGATCGTCTTCTCGATCATCCGCTCCGCGCCCGCGTGGCAGCCGGCGGCGGCGACCAGCCGCTCGCCCTGGAGCTCCCAGGCGATGTGGTAGAAGCCCTTGCCGACTTCGCCGAGCACGGCGTCGGCCGGGACGCGGACATCTTCGAAGGCGAGTTCGCCGGTGTCGGAGGCGTGCATCCCCATCTTCTCCAGCTCCTTGGAGACGGTGAAGCCCTCGACCTTCTCGCCGTTCTCGTCTTTGAGGTCGACGATGAAGAGGGTGATGCCCGCATGCCGCTCATTTGGATCCGTCTTGGCGACGAGGACGATGAAGTCGGCCCGCGTGCCGTTGGTGATGAAGGTCTTGGAGCCGTTGATCACGTATTCGTCGCCGTCGCGGATCGCGCTGGTGCGGATCCCGGCGACGTCGGAGCCGGCGCCCGGCTCGGTGATCCCGAGGCAGGCGACCTTCTCGCCCTTCAGGCCCGGCTCGAGGTACCTGCGCTTCTGCTCCTCGGTCCCCAGCAGGTGGACGGGGGGGAGGGTCATGTCGGTCTGCACCGCGAAGGCCATGTTGGTGCCGCCGGAGCCGGAGTAGCTCATGCACTCGGCCCGGACCAGCGAGTAGAAGTAGTCGCCGCCCTGGCCGCCGTACTCCTCGGGGAAGCAGAGGCCGAGGAAGCCGAGGTCGCCGGCGCGCTTCATCTTCTCGCTCGGCCAGTAGGTGTCCTCCCATTCGTTGCGGTGAGGCCACATCTCCTTTTTCACCCACGACTCCATCGACTCGCGCAGGTCTTCGTGCTCCTGG
>DATNGU010000145.1:0-3594 GCA_035605775.1 Solirubrobacterales bacterium
CGTCGCTTCCTCGTGGGTAGAGGGCAGGTCGACGGGGGCAGTCTCGAGCGCACGGCCCTCGCGCAGCTTTGCGGCGACCCGGTCGAGCGCCGCCTCGAAGCGAACGCTCAGCTCGGGGCCGCCGGTCTGGGCCTCAACTAAGCAGAGCCGCGCTCGCTCCGGCTCACCGGCCATCAGTCCGGTCAGGGCGCGCAGCCCGGTCGCAATCTGCTCGGGCCAGGAAAGCGCTCCGGCCGCCGGGTCGCCCGCTGTCGCCCGCACGAGCTCCTCCGCGCCGACGTCGATCGCCCGATCAAACGCCGCGACGAAGCACTCTTCCTTCGCCTCGAAGAACTCGTAGAAGGTGACAGAGGAGACACCGGCCGCCTTGACGATCGCTTCGATCGAGGTGCCGGCGCAGCCGTTCTCCGCGACTAGTCGCTCGACGGCGTCGAGGATCCGCTCACGCTGCGGGGGCGGCAGGGCGTCGCGAGGGGGGTCTCCCCCCCGCTTCGGAGCCGGCTTTGAAGCCAGTCGCTGCGAGAGGTACTGCATGAGTCGAGGGTACCCGACTTGAGAAAGATTTCATATCTGGCAAAAAAGGAGTAGTTTTTATAGGGCGTATGCCAGCGGAAGCCTCAGCAGCTAAGAACGAGGTCTCGCTAGGAGCGAACGGAAGCTCCGCGGGCGATGCGCGCGAGGGCGCGATGGAAGGGGTGCTGGTCGCCTGCGGCGAGCTGGGCTTCCGCGAGACCTCGGTGCGCGCGATCCTCGAGCACAGCGGCGGCCACCGGGCGCAGTTCTACCAGCAGTTCGAGAGCAAGGAGGACTGCTTCGCCCAGGCCTACGCGGCCTGGATCGATCGGCTCTGCGTCAGCGTGCTGGAAGCGGCGGCGACGACCCCCGGCTGGGAAGCGGGCGTCCGCGAGGCGATCGTGCGGCTGTTCCGCTTCGTCACGGCGCGGCCGGCGATCGCCCGGGCGCTCTTCGTCGAGGTGCAGATCGCCGGCGAGCCGGCGATGGCAAGGCACGAGGCGGCCGTGGAGCGCCTCGCCGCGGCGATCGACAGCGCCCGCGCCGAGATCGAGCCCGCCGAAGCGCCGCCGGAGGCGACCGGCACCTTCGTCGTCGGTGGGATCGAGGCTTGCATCTGCGAGGCGCTCAGCGCCGGCGACCCGGGGCGCCTCTGGAGCACCCTGCCGGAGCTGATGCACTTCGCCGCCGGCTCATACTTCGGCAAGGAAGCGGCGGAAACCGCCTTCGAGCAGGCGAGCATCCTGCTGGAGCGCGACCGGGCCCGGCTGACGGGGGTGGAGGAATGACCGAGCTGCGGTTGATCGCCGGCGCCGCCCTGGCCGAGGCGCCGGAAGTGAACGAGGCGCCGGCCGTGCGGCTCCCGCCCGGGCGCCACGGCCTGCCCGCCGACTTGGTCCGGGCGCACCAGCGCCAGCGGCTGCTGGCGGCGGCGGCCAACGCCCTCGCCGAGCAGGGCTACGGCCGCCTCACCGCCGCCCGCGTTACCGAGCTGGCCGGCGTCTCCAGCCGCACCTTCTACCAGCACTTCGAGGATCTCTGGGCCTGCCTGCTGGCGGCGTACGAGACGGAGGCCGGTCATCTCTGCACCGAGATCGAGAGCAGCTGCAGAGCGCGGGCAGAGGAAGGCCGACTGGTCCAGGCGCGCGCCGGCATCGGCGTCGCCCTCGGCTTCCTCGCCGCCGAGCCTTCCGTAGCCCGCCTGCTCAGCGCCGAGCCGCCGCCGCAGATCGCGGCGCTTGCCGCGGCTCGCCGTGACTTCGTCGAGCGCCTCGGCGCGATGCTGCGGAGGGTTCTCGACTCCGGTGGGGCAACGCCCTTGCCCGGCCTCGAGCGACGCCTGATCGGCGCCGCCCTGGCGCTCGTCGCCACGCGCTCGGCGAGCGGCGAACCGCGGCGGCTGCGCGAACTCGAGCCGGAGTTGAGCGAGCTCCTGCTCACCTCGCTGTAACGCCCGCTCCAGCGGTGTAGATTGGCTAAGTGACGAATGTCACAGCAGCCATACACGCCGGCGTTCGAGGCTAGGTGATTCGTGCCAACGGCGTCCCAGAAGCCACTCGAGCTGATCCTGGCTCGCAACCTCATGTCTGCGCTCTCGACGCCGGCCTTCCTTGTCGACGAGGGCGGGCTGCTCGTCTTCTACAACGAGGCGGCGGGGATGCTGCTGGGCAAACGCTTCGAGGAGCTGGGCACCGTCGGCGCGAAAGAGTGGGGAGCGATGTTCGGCCCCTTCGACGAGAGCGGCGAGCCGATCCCCTACGACGAGTTGCCGCTGGTGGTTGCCGTCCGCAACGACCGTCCCGCCCACGCGAACTTCGAGATCCGCTCGAGCGACGGCACCCGCCACCAGGTCGAGGCCTCCGCCTTCCCAATCCAGACCGCGCACGGCTCGCGCGGCGCGATCGCCGTCTTCTGGCCCGCCTCCGCGGACGGGAGAGGCAGCTGAGGTGAAGGTCAAGCTCTGGGGAACCCGCGGTTCGGTCCCCTCCCCCGGCCCGGAGACGATCCGCTACGGCGGCAACACCTCCTGTGTCGGCGTCACCCTCTCCGACGGCTCGCTGCTGGCTCTCGACGCCGGCACCGGCATCCGCAACCTCGGCCTCTCCCTCCCCGACGAGCCGACGCGCCTTCACATCCTCCTCACCCACCTCCACCTCGACCACATTCAGGGGCTCGTCTTCTTCGCGCCCTGCTTCAGCCCGCAGACGGAGATCGTGATCTGGGGGCCAGCCTCGCCGGAGGCCTCGCTGCGCGACCGCATCGCCCGCTACATCTCGGCGCCGCTCTCCCCGATCGAGGTCCGCGAGCTGCCCTGCGACGTCTCCTTCCGCCACACCCCCGAGACGGAGTGGGAGATCGGCCCAGCGCGGATCCGCGCCGCCTCGGTCGCCCACCGCGGCCCCACCCTCGGCTACCGAATCGACGACGGCGAGGACTCGCTCGCCTACATCCCCGACCACGAGCCCGCCCTCGGCGCCGACCTCGATGCGCTCGAGGAGGACTGGATCTCCGGCTTCGCCCTGGCGCGTGACGCTTCGCTGCTGATCCACGACGGTCAGTACGCCGACGCCGAGTACCACAATCACCTCGGCTGGGGCCACTCGTCGATCTCCCACGCCCTCTCCTTCGCCCGTCGCACCGGCGCCAAGCGCACCGTCCTCTTCCACCACGACCCACTGCACTCCGACGACCAGCTCGACCGCCTCGGCACCGAAGCGCGTGAGCGCTGGGTGGCGGCGGGTGGCGATCCCGCCGCGATCGAGCTCGGAGTCGAGGGCGCCGAGCTGGACCCTCGGGGGCTCGTTCCCGACATCGCCGGAGCGGCCTGAGCCAACATCCGTCCCCCTATCGGTACGATTGGGATACTTTTCTCGTTCGGTCCGTTACCCTGCTGCATGGATGTCCTTCTACTCCAGTCGGATCGACTCCAAGGCTGAGCGCTCGGCCCTCGTCCGCGGCGCCCTCTCGGTGGCTCGCCGCGCCCACGCAGGCCAGGTTCGCGAGACCGGCAGCGGCGAGATTCCCTTCATCGAGCATCTGCTGGCAGTCGCCGAGCGCCTGGCCGATCACGGCTATCCGGAC
>DATNGU010000146.1:0-10779 GCA_035605775.1 Solirubrobacterales bacterium
AAGGCGGCAAGCGTCTCGGCAACCGACTCGGCGAGCGCCGCCGGTTCGTAGCCACCCTCCAGCACCGCGCCGAGCGGCGCCCCGACCTGGGCGGCCATGTCGCGCACCTGGCAGGCCATCTGGGCGAACGAGGACGCC
This sequence comes from Solirubrobacterales bacterium, assembly GCA_035605775.1. Taxonomy (GTDB): domain Bacteria; phylum Actinomycetota; class Thermoleophilia; order Solirubrobacterales; family 70-9; genus VRUE01. The sequence goes on from DATNGU010000146.1 coordinate 139, forward strand.
TCCAGGTTGCAGTCGGACAGCGGGTCGTCGCGGTGGGCGTCGAAGCCGGCTGAGACGAGGACGAGGTCGGGGGCAAACTCGGTTGCGATCGGCACGACGATGTGCTCCAGCAGCGAGAGCCACAGTTCCTCCTCTGCTCCGGCCGGCACCGGCAGGTTGACCGTGTAGCCCTCGCCCGCGCCGGAGCCGAAGTCGCCCGAAGGCCCGCTGCCGGGGAAGATTCCGGCCTGGTGGATGCTGATGAAGAGCACGTCGGCGCGGCGACGGAACGCCTCCGCGGTGCCGTTGCCGTGGTGGACGTCCCAGTCGAAGACGAGGACCCGCTTAGCGCCGAGCTCGCGAATCGCAAGCTCGGCCGCGATCGCGACATTGTTGAAGAGGCAAAAGCCCATCGCCCGCTGCGGTTCGGCGTGGTGGCCGGAGGGGCGCAGGGCGCTGAAGCCGACATGGTCCTCACCGCTCATCAGCGCCCGCGTCATCGCGCAGGCGCCACCCGCTGCATGCAGCGCCGCGCGGTAGGAGGCCTCTCCGACGAAGGTATCGGCGTCGATCGCGCCGCCACCGGCGAGGCAGAGGTCGCGGATCGACTCGATGTGGCGGGGGCTGTGGATCAGCTCCAGCTCTCCCTCCTCGGCCGGCGGAGCCTCACGGCGCTGCCAGCCCAGCCAGTCGCGGTCGCCGAGGGTCCGCTCGATCGCCAGCAGCCGCTCGGGAATGTCGGGATGCGCGGGCATGTGCGCCCGCGGGTCGTGCTCGAGGCTGGAGGAATGGCTGAAATAGAGCATCGAGTCGACCCTAAGCGCGGCAGGCGCTCTCGGTCCAGGAGAAATCAGCCGTTGGGGCAGATCACCGCTCGGCCCTCGAGCGTGCCCTCTCGCATGCGGGCATATGCGTCCTCGACGCGGTCGAGCTCGAAGCGCTCGACGTGGCCGTGGATCTTTCCGGCACGGGCGAGGTCGAGGACCTCGCCGAGCTCGACCGCCGTCCCCCAGTAGGGGATCGTCAGCTGCGACTCGAACGGCAGCGCGCCGAAGGCGAACTGCAGCTTGCCGCCGGCCAGGCCGACCACGGTCAGATGGCCCTCGAAGCGGCTGATCTCGCTGGCCAGGGCGAGCGTCTCGTCGGCGCCGACGTCATCGAGGATCAGCTCGGCGCCGCGCCCTCCCGTCAGCTCGCGAATCTGGGCAGCCGCGTCCTCGCCGGGTTCGACGGTCGCGTCGGCGCCGACCTCGCGCGCCAGGGCGAGCTTCTCTGCCGAGGTGTCGACGGCGATCACCTGGGCGGGGCTGAGTGCGCGGAGGATCTGGACGGCCATGTGCCCGAGGCCGCCGATCCCGATCACGACAGCAGTCGATCCGGGCACCAGCAGATGCAGCGAGCGCTTGATCGCGTGGTAGGGGGTGAGGGCGGCGTCGGAGAGGGGAGCGGCCTCGCGCGGGTCGAGGTCGCCGAGCGGCAGCAGCAGCCGCGAGTGGGGGACGAGCATGTACTCGGCCATGCCGCCGTTGAGGCCGAGGCCGCCGCCGAAGGCGCCGATCTCGGCCTGGCGCTCGCAGTAGTTCTCGGCCGAGAGGCGACAGGCGCGGCAGCGCCCGCAGCCCCAGGGGCCGTAGACGGAGACCGCCTCGCCCTGGTCCAGTCCTTCGACCCCGGCGCCGAGCGCCTCGACCCAGCCGGCGTTCTCGTGGCCGAGGGTGAAGGGAAGGGCGAAGTCCATCGTTCCCTCGGGCCACTCCATCAGGTGCAGATCGGAGTGACAGGCGCCTGCTCCGCCGACCTTGATCAGAACCTCGCCCGGGCCGGGTTCGGGAACGGCGACCTCGCGCATCTCCGGGGGCGACTGCCAGGCGGTCAGCTGGTATGCCTTCATTTGCTTTCTCCTTGGTCGGGGGCCAGCTCGGGTGGGTGCTTTGCCTCTGCCGCCGCGATCAGGCCGCGGGCCTTCTCGACTGCATCGAGGTTGACGGAGATCGCGTCGATGCCGCAGCCGACCAGCAGCTCCGCGTACTCGGGGTAGACCGATGGCGCCTGGCCGCAGATCGAGGTCTTCAGGCCGAGCTCGCGGGCTCGTCTCAGCAGGCGCTCGATGTATTCGGTGACGGCCGGGTCGCGCTCGTCGAAGACCTCGGCCACCAGCTCGGAGTCCCGGTCGGCGCCGAGGACGAGCTGGGTGAGGTCGTTGGAGCCGATCGAGATACCGGCGATGCCGAGCTGCGCGTAGCGGGGAAGGTGGAAGAGGACGGAGGGGACCTCGGCCATCACCCACAGCTCGAACCCCGGTCGCCCGAGCAGGCCGGCTCGCTCGATCAGCCCGCGGCAGAATTCCACTTCGCTCGGCGTGCGCACGAAGGGCAGCATCAGGTGGACGTTCGAGTAGCCGGCGGCCCAGACACACTCGACCGCGGCCAACTCCAGCTCGAGTAGGTCGGGCTCGTGGGTGTAGCGCAGGGCGCCGCGGTAGCCGATCATCGGGTTGGCCTCCTCGGGCTCGAAGCGCTCGCCGCCGCGCAGCCCCCGGAACTCGTTGCTGCGGAAGTCGATCGTCCGGTAGGTGATCGGCCGGGGTGAGAAGGCGGCCGCGAACTGGGTGAGCGAGGCGGCCATCCGCTCGGTGAAGCGCTCGCCCTCGCCGCGCTCCAGCAGCGTGCGGGGATGCTCGCCGTCGAGTGCCTCGACCACCATCAGCTCCGCCCGCAGCAGGCCCACCCCGTCCACGTCGAGGTCGCTCGCGCGACCCAGCTGGGAGGACTCGGAGAGGTTGATCAGGAGCTTCGTGCGCAGTGGCGGCAGGGGGGCAGAGGGGGCACGCTCCTCAACGGCCGGCTCGGCCACCGCCGTCGCGCCCTCCGTCACAACCCCGCTGCCGGCGTCGACGGTCACGATCTCGCCGTCGTGCAGGGCGGTGGTCGCATCGGCGGTGCCGACCACGCAGGGAATGCCGAGCTCGCGGGAGACGATCGCGGCGTGGCAGGTCATCCCGCCGGAGTCGGTAACGATCGCCGCCGCCCGGCGCATCAGCGGCACCCAGTCCGGCGCGGTCATGTGGGTTACCAGGATCTCGCCGTCGCTCAGACTCGCGGCGTCCTCGCGCGAGGCGACCACCCGCACCGCTCCTGCGGCGCTCCCCGGCGCGGCGCCCAACCCCCTGACCAGCTCTTTGCCGACGGGGCCTGCGACGAGCTGATCCATCTTCCCGGTGCTGGTCACCGGTCGCGACTGCAGCATCCAGACTTTGCCGGAGGGGTCGATCGCCCACTCGGTGTCCTGCGGCGATCCGTAGTGGGCCTCGATCTGGATCCCGAGTTTGGCGATTCGCCTCGCCTCCTCGTCGCTCAGCGCCGCCTGCTCGGCCCGGTCGGGCGCCATCGCACGAGTCAGCGTGCCGGCGTTGGCAGCGGCGATCACCTCGATCTCCTTGCGGCGAATCTCGCGCTTCTCGATGCCGAGACTGTCCTTGCCGATGACGTAGCGATCGGGAGAGACCGCTCCGGAGACCACCGACTCGCCGAGGCCGAAGGCAGCCTCGATTACAAGCCGGTCGCTTGCTCCGGTGGCGGGGTCGATGGTGAACATCACTCCCGCCCGAGTCGCCTCGATCTGGCGCTGGACGACGACCGCGATGTCCATGTCGGCCTGGGCAAAGCCCTTCTGCGCGCGGTAGTAGATGGTGCGGGCTCCAAAGAGGGAGGACCAGCACTGCCGAACCGCGTCCAGTAGGAAGATGGTGTCGCGCACGTTGAGCACGGTCTCGTTCATCCCGGCGAAGGAAGCCGATGCGGTGTCCTCGGCGGTCGCCGAGGAACGGACCGCTACGGCCGGGTGCGGGTCGCTGCCCCCGAGGCTGCGATAGGCCGCGCAGATCGCGTCTTCGAGCCACTCGGGCATGGCCTCGGTCTCGATCATCGAACGGATCTCGCCGGCCGCGCGGTCGAGCTGTGCGGTGTCCTCGACATCGACGTCGGCCAGTCGCTTCGCGATCCGCGAGCGCAGTCCACTGCCGTCGCAAAACGCCGCATAGGCGGAGGCGCCGATGACGAACCCGGGGGGAACCGGGAGGCCGGCGGCGGTCAGCTCGCCGAGGTTCGCGCCCTTGCCGCCGACGCGGCCCACGTCATTGCGGCGCAGCCGGTCGAAGCCAATCACCGCCTCCTCTGGCGTGACCCGTTCGCTCGTCATCGGGTTCATGCCCGTCGCGCGACCAGGACGGGGCACGGAGCGTCCTGGATGACCTTCCTCGAGACCGAGCCGAGGAGGACGCGGGCCAGCGGCCCATAGCCGCGCGAGCCGACGACCAGCAGGTCGACTCCCTCAGCGCATTCGCGGGCCAGCTCGCGCGCCGGGTCGCCGTCGAGGCGAACCGGTTCGACCGCGAGTGAGCCGTCAACCGCCTGCACGCCCTCCTCGAGCACCCTCTCCGGATCAGGTGGGTACTCGGGGGAGTAGGCGCCCGGCACCATCACGGGCGTCGCGATCGGGGGCTTGACCACGGTGAGGAGCCTGAGTCTCGCGCTCGAGAGTCTCGCCAACGCTTCGGCGCGTCGTAGGGCCACCTTTGCTTCGGGTCCGCCGTCGTAGCCGACCGTGATGTCCCTGAAGGTTTCGTGATCGGCTTGGGCGTAGCCTTTCGGCGCCACCGCGACGTCTGACGGGGCGCCGTTGAGGAGGCTCATCGCAACGCTTCCGAGAACCACGCGACCCACCGCCCCTCGGTGAGGAGAGCCGACGACGATCGCGTCGAAGCTTTCCCGTTCGGCGAGCGTGGTGAGGATGGCTGCGGGAGACCCGCCGCCGTAGGCATGAGTCTCAACGGCGACGCCCGGGAGCATCTCCCTCGCCTCTTTGAACAATGGCTCGGCCTCAGCCGATTCCTCTGAGCTCAGTAGGGCGTACTCCATCGGAAGTGGCGCGGCGGATAGGACGTTGACCACGAGCGCGCTCGCATCCTGGTCCGACGCTGCAAGGCCTCGCGCGAGCGCCAAGGCGTCACGGCCGCCGTCGCGGCCGTCGTGTGCGATTAGCAAGCGCATGGCTCTAGGCCGCCTTCGGCTTCGTTTCGATTTTGACTGGCCTCATTGGAGCCTCCTCCTCGTGGTTTCGCTGAACCGAATCTAGGCTCGGCCGCGCGCTCCGCCATCCGGGGAATGCCACAGCGAAGTGATGGCGAGACCCCGATGCGCCAGGCGGGGAAGCGGCGGAGGATTGCCGCATGGCCACGTTGCTACAGAGCAGCAGGACGGCCGGATCGGCGCCCGAGTCCTCATACGACGGGCCGGCAATTCGACTCGGATGGAGGCTTCCCACGATGACGGTCCGCGAGGTAATCGAGAGGCATGGGCACTTTGCCCACGGTGGAAATCCCGACGATGCCACTGAGACCTGGACCGAATCCGGCTTCGAGGCCGATGAGGTCGAGGAGTGGCTGAACGCCCGCTGCTTCGATCCCAGCGTCGCCCGAGACCTCGCTGACGCGGGAGTGGTGCCGGCTGACGCGCGAATGAAGACCGACGCGGGTGCCGGCGACTACACCGACACCGTCGGCTTCAAGGTCTCCGCCGGGGACATCGAGGTCGAGGAGGCCCGCGACCTGCTCGGGGTCACCTGAAGGCCCGATGAATCTGCGCAGCATTCGCATCGGTCGCCTCAGCGGCATCCCGATCGGCATTCAGCCGCTGTGGCTGGTGATCGTCGCCTTGATCACCATCTCGCTCGGCAGCGCCTACTACCCAGACCAGGCTCCCGGCCTGGCGCCGGCAATCGCCTATGGGCTCGGCCTGCTGAGCGCCCTGCTGCTTTTCGCCAGCATCCTCCTGCACGAGCTCGGCCACGCCGTCGTCGCCCGCCGGCACGGGGTTGAAATAGAGGAGATAGACCTGTGGCTGCTCGGCGGTGTCGCCCGGATGGCCAGCTACCCGAAGACGGCGGGCGACGAGTTGCGATTTGCCCTCGCTGGCCCGGCAGTGACGCTGGCGATCGCTCTTGCCTTCGGCTTGGTCGCCCTGGCGTTGCCCTCTTCAACCCCCCAGGCGATGACGGCGGTGGTCTCCTACCAGCTCTTCATCAATGTGGCGATCCTCGCCTTCAACCTCCTGCCGGCCTTTCCCTTGGATGGCGGACGTGTGGCCAGGGCGCTGATCTGGCGACACACCGATGACCTCTCCCGGGCGACCACGACGGCCGCCGCTATCGGCCGCGGCCTTGGCTACGGGATGGTCGGCCTCGGGGTCTTCGCTGCCCTCGCCGGTGGGATCGGGGGTCTCTGGCTGGCACTGATCGGCGTCTTCGTGATCGTGGCGGCAAAGGCAGAGGCCGAGGGACTGCGAGTCCGCATCGCCTTCACCGGACGCGAGGCTCGCAACCTGATGACCTTCCCGGCGGTGAGCGTGCCCGCCGCGATCAGCGTCGCCGACGCGGTGCAGGACTACTTCATCGCGCGCCGCTTCTCGGCTTTTCCGGTCCTGGATGGCGAGCAGCTCATTGGCCTGATCGACAGGGCCACGGTCGAGCGGGTGTCGGCTGAGCGACGCGCCGGCACCACTGTCGGCGAGGTCTGCCTTCGTGAGCCGAGCCTGGTCGTCGATGAATCCCAGGACGTCGCCGAGCTACTCGAGCTACCCGCCTTTCAGCGGGTGGGGCGCGCGATCGTGACCACCGGGAACGGAGGCCTCGGCATCCTCTCGATCACCGATGTGAATCAGGTGCTGCGGGCCTTGGAGTTGGCGGGAGAGCCGGCGATGAGGGCCCGCTCGGTCTGATTCCTCCCGCCAGCAGCGCCAGTCCGATCAGCATCGCGATCTGCAGCGCCATCCCAAGCGGGGAGGTCAACGCGTCGAGGGCAAGCGAGCCGAGGTTTTGCTCAGCGACGGTGGCGGCCCCGACGTAGATCGAATAGGAGACCAACCGCCCGGCGAAAAATGCGGCGGTCAGGGGTAGCAGCGGCACGGTCATCAAACCGGCTCCGACGAAGAGCTGCCCAGAGGGGACGGGCGAAAGGGCGAACAGGCCGAGGCCTGCCGCCGCGCGAGCACGGTTTGCGCTGATCTCGGCCTGGGCGCGGCTCAGATGCGCGAGCCGGGCCGCCGACAGCCGCGGTCGCAGGCGGCGGGCGCCCGAGGCGAGCAGGAATCGGCCCGAGGCCGCCGCGAGGGCGCCAAAGAGAACCAATGGCACGGCTGGCAGGTCGAACTGGAGGCTGAAGAAGACAAGGACAGCCCAGGTCGGCGGGCCGAAGGCGGGCAGCAGATTGACGGCGAACACGACTCCAACCGCGACCGCCAATTGGGCGAGAGCAGACATCGCCGCTTCAGCTGACGATGACTTTCAGATCGTCTGGGAGGATCGCGCGAACGTCGTCGATCTCGCCCGAGGAGACGTGCCGTTGGAGGATCTTCGCCGCCGCGCTGACGGCGTAGGAGGCCTCGGTCTCACCATCCAGGTTGGCCTCGGCGGCGACGCGGTCGAGGAAGTCCGCAAGCCCGCGATACCTCACCGGCGTCTTGCTGGGATTCCAGCCCTCGTAGTAGATGCCCCGGATCAGCTCGGGTAGCTGGGCGGCGAGTTGTGCGGCCTCGTTGACCGGAAGGCGATCCCGGAGGGCATGCAGGTAGGCCCGCAGAATTCGATAGGCCTCCTGGCGATCGTCGGTTCCCAGCTCGTCCGCCATCTCGTTCAGCCAGATGTGGGCCTTCTCGACGCTCTGCTTGACGATCGCGATCTCGGCCATGTTCCCAAGCTATGGCGAGCGCGAGCGGGCGCCATCGGTGAAAGACCGCACGCCAAGAGAGGGGACTTCCCGGATGGCTGCGCTCCCTGCGCCGTGAAGACTCTGGTGCGTGGCGAGGAGCGACAGAAATCTTCAGAAATCGATGGGAGTGACGATGAAGGCTCTACGTAAGACCCGAGCCAGCTCGGGCCAAAGCACCGCTACCCCGTCGGATCGAGCGACGCTCGAGGCGAACGTGCGTCGCCACCTCTACGGAGGCCGGCGATGAGCGCGCGAGTGCTGATCGCCGGGGGTGGGGTTGCTGCGCTCGAGGCCGCCATCGCCCTGCACGAGCTTGCCGGCGACCGCGCCGAGGTGGCGATGTACTCGCCCCGCGAGGACTTCATCTACCGCCCCTTCGCCGTGGCGGCGCCCTACGGGGCCTCGCGCCCGATGCGCTACGACCTGGCAGAGCTGGCGGAGCGCTGTGGTGCCAGCTTCCACCGCGCAACGATCGGCTCGGTCGATGGCGAGGCGCAGCGGGCTCATACGCATGACGGCGATGAGATTGCCTACGACTACCTGATTGTCGCCTGCGGATCTCGGCTTCTGGCGAGCGTCCCGGGCTCCGTCATCTTCTGGGGCGTCGCCGATGACGGCCGGGTTCAAGACGTGGTCCGCGACCTGCGCGAGGGCAAGCTGCGACGGGTCGCGTTCACGATGCCCGGCGGCGGCACCTGGGCGCTGCCGATGTACGAGCTGGCCTTGCTCGCCGAGAGCGAGCTTTCCAAGGAGGGCGTCGAGGGCACGAGCCTCGTCATCGTCACCCCCGAGGACGCGCCGCTGCATCTCTTCGGCCGCGCCGCGAGCGAACGAGTGGCCGCACTGCTGGCCGAACGCGGCATCGAGGTCGTGACCGGCGCCACGCCGATCCACTTCGAGGAGGGGACGCTTGCGACCTCACCGCGGGCAGCCATCGAGGCCGACGCGGTTCTCAGCCTGCCCCGGATGGAAGGTCGCAGGATCGGCGGTGTTCCTTTCGACCTTGCCGGGTTCATACCCATCGACGACCACGGTCGCGTGCGCGGGATGCAGCACGCTTACGCCGCCGGGGACGCGACCACCTTCCCCGTCAAGCAGGGCGGTGTCTCCACCCAGCAGGCAGACGTCGTCGCCGAAGCGATCGCGGCCGAGCTCGGCTGCAACGTCGAGACAGAGCCCCTCGATCCAGTTCTGCGAGGTGTGCTCTGGACCGGCGCGAAGCCGCTGTACCTCTCGGGCTATCTCTCCGGCGGGCACGGCGAAACCTCCACGGCGAGTGCCGAGCCACCTTGGGAGGGCGCGGCGGAGGGGAAGATCGTCAGTCGCTATCTGACCCCCTTCCTCGCAGAGGCCAGTCACTCAGCCGCATGAGCGAGATCAGCTTCGCGCGCACGATCTGCGGCATCGACTCTTCGCCCCAGAGCATGGAGGCGATCAGCCAGGCGTTCAAGGTATGCCCCGAGGACGGAGAGGTCTGGGGAGCGTCGGCCTGGGATCCCCGGCTGGCGATGCACGCCAGCATCCATGCTTCGACCGTCAGGGTGGACCTGCGAAATGAAAGCATCGCGGCTCTCACCAAGGCCCACGAGGCGTTTCCAGAGTTGAAGCTGATGCTGCTCCGGGGCGCCTCGGTGTCGTCGCTCCTCAGCGCCGCGGCCGAAGAGGACGCCGACCTGATCTCGGTCGGCTCGCACGGCGGCCCCCGTCTCACCGGGATCGCCTTCGGCAGCGTCGCGACCGCGATGGTTCATCACGCCCCCTGCTCAGTGCTCGTGGCGCGCCCGCCTGCTGGCGATGAGTTTCCCGGCTTGATCGTCCACGCGAGCGATGGCTCGGCTGACTCTCTTGACGCGGCCAGGGTCGCCGGGGAGATCGCCTCTCGCCACGGGTCGAGTGTGATTGCCCTGAACGTCAGTGACGATCCCAGCCGTGGCAAGGCCCTGGCCGATGAAGCGGCATCGCTGATCGAGCAGGCCGGCGCATCCGTGGTTGCGGAGGCCCAGCAGGGCTCACCACACCGAGGCATAGAGGACTTCGCCTCATCCGCCGGGGCATCGCTTGTCGTGATCGGCAGCCGAGGCATGACCGGGGTGCGGGCGCTTGGGAGCGTCAGCGAGCGGGTTGCACATAGGAGCCCCTGCTCGGTGCTGGTCGTGAGGCACACCAGCCATCCAGCTCAGGAAACCGAGGATCGCAGCGCGCTGCCCTCCTGATCGCGAAATCTCGCGGGTAGGGTGAGTCCCGTGAAGACGAAGGTCCTGACTCGCGCTGAGTACGGGCAGGAGCTGAAGCGCCTGCAGGTCGAGATGGTGCGCCTGCAGGAGTGGATCGTGCAGGAGGGCTTGAAGATCGTCGTCCTCTTCGAGGGTCGCGACACGGCGGGCAAGGGCGGCGTGATCAACCGGATCACCGCCCGCACCAACCCCCGGGTCATCCGCACCGTCGCGCTCACCAAGCCGAGCGACCGCGAGCGCACGCAGTGGTACTTCCAGCGCTACGTGGCGCACCTGCCAGCGGCCGGAGAGATGGTCCTCTTCGACCGCAGTTGGTACAACCGCGCTGGCGTCGAGCGGGTGATGGGCTTCTGCACCGACGAGGAGTACGAGGAGTTCATGCGCTCCTGCCCGCGCTTCGAGCAGATCATCCAGCGCGCGGGCATCGTCCTGCTGAAGTACTGGCTGTCGGTGAGCGACGAGGAGCAGGAGCGCCGCTTCCATGCTCGCCTCAAGGACCCCGCCAAGCGCTGGAAGCTCAGCCCGATCGACCTCGAGGCGCGTGCCCGCTGGGTCGACTACGCCGAGGCGAAGGACGAAATGTTCGCCCACACCGACACCAAGGAGTCGCCGTGGTTCGTGGTCGAGGGGGACGACAAGCGCACGGCTCGGCTGAACCTGATCGCG
>DATNGU010000147.1:0-6464 GCA_035605775.1 Solirubrobacterales bacterium
CTTGAAGCTCCGCGACTTCGTCCTTGCTCGCCGAGATCTCATTGCCAACCAGGACCAACACCGTGACGCCGACCAAGAGGGCGACCAGCCCAGCGAGCAGTACATAGGGAAGCGAGCCGGTGCGCAGCGGCGCCTGCTCGCCGCGGCGGTCCTCGGGGGGGATCAGGTTGACGGGACGCATGGCTCAGTCCTCGAGCGCGAGTCCGAAGGGGACGGTCAGACGTGCAGCGACCGACTCGTCGAAGCCGCCGAGCGCGGTGGGGCGGGCCACGGAGATCGGCATGCCGAGACCGGCTTCCATCTGAGTCGGGACACCAGCGATTGCGCTGCCCGGTCCGCAGAGGACGACCCGCTCGACCGGTAGTGAGGACTCCTGCGCTCCGTAGTAATCGAGCGAGAGGCGTAGGTCGTCGACCAGGGAGACCACGCCCTCTTTCAGAGTTCGCCGCGCCTCGGCCACCAGCTCCTCGTCGCCCTCCAGCTTTTCGAGGGCGGTCTCCAGGCCCACGTAGGAGAGCCATTGCGTGGTGTGCTCGGGGCTGAGGTCGCGGGCAGAGGAAAGCTGAGCGGTCATCGCCCCTAGGCCCATGTTTGAGATCCTCGTGAACAAGCAGGCTCTACCCCTTGCAACGGCAAGGTTGGCGATGTCGCCAATGCTGCAGTAGAGGACTGCATCGGCTGGACGTTGATCGAAATTCTCGGCGCCGTTGGGCTCCGCGGCGTCGCCGGAGAGGGCGCCAGCAGACGCCAGTGCTCGGATCATGCCGAATGCGGCAAGGTCGACCCCGATCGGTTCGAGGCCGGCCCGGCGGATCGGCTCAATGAATGAGGAGACCATCTCGCGACGTGCAGCAACGACAACTACGTCGACCTGAGCGGCGCCGCCTTCCTCGGCCGGAACCCCGCCCACAACCTGGTGCTCCAGCACAGCCTGATCGAGCGGCATTGGCACTTGCTCCTGAGCCTGGAAACGGATTGCCGCCTCCATCTCCTTCGGATTCTCGATAGCGGGCAGGCGCAGCATCCGGACGACGAGGCGTTGGTTGCCGATCCCAAGCCGCACCCGCTTGGGGAGCTTGTGTTGGGCAAAGAGGGACTTGAGGGCAGCGGCGAGCCGGTCCGGGTCAAGCACCTCTCCCTCATGGAAAGCTCCCGGCTCCAGCGGGCCGATCGCCGAACCGGTTACCTGCAGCGATCCGTTTGCCGCGACTGAGGTTGCAGCGATGCTGCCAGCCTCGATATCGAGGCCGACGACGGGACCGGTCTGCTTCTTGGTCAGGCTGATGGAGGGCACGCCTCCAATGAATCGACAGAAGGGGCGAAAACCTTTCGCCCTGCAACTACTCATTTATCGAAGAACCTGGCCGGACGTACGATGGGAGGCAGGAGGCGTGGCGCTCTAGAAAGTGCCGAGATACCAGTCGATCATCTGCTCCCCCGCAAGCAGGCCGACTACCCCCCCTAGAGCAAGGAAAGGCCCGAACGGGATCGCCCGCTTGCGTGCCGCCGCGCCGTGGCGGCCGATCAGCGCCAGGCCGACGAGCGATCCCGCCGCAAACGCGATCAGCAGAGCCGGCGCGACCGAACGCCCCAGATAGAGCCCCATCACGGCTGCGAGCTTCACGTCCCCCATCCCCATTCCCCGCGGGTAGGCAAGCGCGGCAGCAAAAAGCAGGCCCCCGGCAGCAACCGCGGCGATCGCCCGCTCCGGCAAGCTCGCGGGATCCGTCGGGATGACAATCGCAAGCCCGAGCACCGTGGCGAAGAGCAGAATCTTGTTGGGGATGACCCGCCGCTCGAGGTCGGTCAGGGTGACCGCCACCAGGGTCGAGACGAAGACCAAGCCGAGGACGAGCTCGGCTGGCTCGTTTGCCAGGACCAGCGCCGTCCCCGCGAAGAGAAGCCCGACCGTCAGCTCGGTCAGCGGATAGCGGGGAGATATGGGCATCCCACAGCAGCGGGCTCTACCGCGGAGCAGCAACCAGGAGACGAGCGGAACGTTGTCGTACGCGGCGATCTGCGCGCCGCAGCCAGGGCAGAGCGAACGCCCGCCGACCACCGATTCACCGCGGGGCATCCGGTGGCCGACTACGGTGAAGAAGCTGCCGAAGACCAGCCCGACCGGGAAGAGGAGGATCGCCGCCATCGCCGCGTGCAGGTTATGGGCGGAACCGGCCGCTCACGGCCAGGTCGGCAACGTGCCGGTGGTCGTGAAGGAGATGCGGCTGTCGAAGCTCGGCTCGTCATAGAGAATCTGCACCCCGCTGCCCGAGCCGTCGTCGACGCTGAGCGCCAGCCCCAGGCGCGATCCCTGCGGCAGCGGGACTTCGCTGCCGGCGCCGGATTTGAAGCTCAGCGAGATGGTGATCTCCGTCCAGCCGGTGCTCGGCCAGGTCGCTGCGCTGTAAGTGGCATAGGGAAGGCTTCCGAGGATTTGCGTCAAGGCGGTGTCCGTGTCGCCCATCCGGACGAAGAGCCAGATGCAGATCTGTGCGGGATAGACCCCGTGTTCGATCGACTGCGTCCAGAGGCTCAAGGTGCCTTTGCCGGTCAGCGCCAGGTCGGTGGTTCCGATCGGCGGCGTCACCCACTTGTGCAGCTGCTGGAACATCGTCGCATCGGCGTCGGCTTTGCTCGGCACCGTGGTAGCGGGCATCGCGCCGCAATCGCTGCCGCGCAGCACCTGCAAGCCCTTGTCGAAATCTGGAGCGGTTTTGGGCTCGACGTCGGTGGCGTAGTCGTAGACAGGGCTCTCGTCGGAGATCGGCGGCGCCTCCGGCCAGAGCAGGTCCGGAGCGCCCGGCTCATTGCCGGTTTTCGCGCTGCTCGTGCAGCTGCCGCGCGTGTTGCGCGCGAGGTGGTCTCCAATCGCCGTCCGCTCCGCTGGCGTTTGCGGCTCGGTCTCGTCGCAGGTCGTGTCGGCGAGCCAGAGGATCCATGAGGTCACCGCTTTGCCGCCCGGCGTCGGCCCCGGGTTTTCCGTCGGCTCGGCCTCGGGGTCGACGATCTGGCTCTGGATTTCCTGGTAGCGACGTTTGGTGCCGCCGGCAGCAGTCGAGTCGAGCTTGGCGACGACGATCGCCCGCTTGAGGAAGTCGCCCACGCAGGTGTCTTTCGGGCCGGTGCAGCCGTCCCAGACGATGTAACGATAGATCGACCCCTTCACGTCCTCGACCTGGAACGCTTCCGGGCCGGCGATGACCGCCCCACCGGAGATCATCGGCTTCAACCCCGTTCCGCTGCGTTTGCTGTAGAAGGCCGTGCCCGAGACGCGCGAGTTGGGGTTGTTCTCGCCGCTTTCGTTGGCGGGCAGGGCGACCAGGCCGACGTCCTCGTAGGGGAGCTCGCGGATCCTCTCCATTTCCTGCTGCAGCACATTGTTGAGGGTTTGGCTCTGCTCGGCGCGGAAGGTGTTGCGCGTCGCGGTGTCGACCATGCCGAGCACGCCGAGGCTGCCGACCACGAGGATCATGCCGGCGACGACGACCTCGACCACAGTCAGGCCGTCCTCTCCGCGGGCCAGCCGGGCGGCCGCTCTCCGCATCGCCGCTCGCATCACAAGCCCGCGTTGCGCAGCGTGGTCCCATCGGCGATCACCACGGGTCCGCCGCCCTGGGTCCCGAAGGAAAGCTCCACGCCGATGTAGTCGGGTTGAGATTCGCCGGATGAATACGAGTAGGTGAACACGTCGCCCGAGGCGAGTCCGGTGACGAGCGGACTCGTAGTCGCAGCCGAGCCAGGGGTGGGCTCTTGGACCGTGCGCGTGCATTCGGCGGTGGTGCAGGCGTAGGTGACGCGGCAGGCTTTGGCGTTGGCAGCGGCCGCGCCACCGCAGGGCGACTGCTTGACGTAGGTGATCAGCGACAGCTGGCTGGGCGTCGCGGTCGTGACATCGGCTCCCTGCCGAAGCTCACGCGTTACCCGCTCCACCGCGACCCGACCCTGCTGGATCGCCGTGATTTTGGAGCTGGTGCGGGGCTGGCTCTGAATTGCTCCGATGAACACGGTCACCGCGCCGCCGACCACGACCAAGCCCATCGTCGCAGCGACGAGCAGCTCGATCAGGGTGAAGCCACCCTCCGAGCGGCGCAGCACTCCGGCCCTCTCGCGAATCCGCGCCATGCTCAACAGCCTTCGCTGGGAGAGCCGGTGACGACCACGGCGCTGCAGTCGACGAAGCGGGTCGGTTCGTAGTGCGGAGCGACCAGGGGAAGGAAGAATTCCTGGACTCCGCTGCTGGTCCAGACCTCGGCGTGCGATTTGAGGTTGACCGTCTTGCCGGCCATCGCCCCGCAGAACCACGTGTTGCTGTCGAGGTTGATGTCGGTGTAGGGAGCGTAGATGACGAAGTTCTGTTGGCAAACGACGTCTTCTTCGACCGAGGTGTTGCTGTTCAAGAGGATGTTGGTGCTCCTGTCCGGCGAGCCGACGAAGAGCAGTGCCGCGCTTCCGGATTTACCGGCAAGGGGGGTGATCCGGGTGTTCGACTGGAGTTCGAGCTGGGTCGCCCCGCTGCTGTAGTTGCAGGCCTCGGGGGAGTCGAAGTAGATCAGGATTTCTCGCCCCTCGGCGATGTACAGCGAGCTGTTCTGATCCATCCGCAGCTTGCAGAAGCTGTAGACCCCGCCCCCTAGCGTGACCGAGCTGTTGTGGCCGATCACCAGCTCGCGGGCACCACACGATTTGTCTGCTTTGCCGGTGCCGTTCAAGCCGTTGAAGCAGGCGGTGTTTTTGTTGCCGCTGATCTGATCCAGGCTGAAGAGCCGGTAGTTGTCGTTTTCGGTTGCCGCGCCGCCCTGGTTGACCGGCGGCAAGTCGATTTCGTCTTCCCCGGGTTCGCCGCCGGCGGTCCCGCAGTCGATGTCGGAGAAGTAGCCGCCTTTGCCATTCAGCCCTTTGCCGACGCCAACGGTCGCGGCGCCGCACTGCAGGCCTTCCAGGTTGATGTCGCCGTTGGTCGCGCTGCCCGCGTGGATCTCGGCGTTCGAGGCGACGTTGATCCCATCCTTCGATTTGACGGTCGCGTTCACGAACATTTTCTGGCCCGCGGAGGAGCTCGCGGTGACATCGACGCGTCGCGTCACGCCGGCGAGCGTGCCGACCGAGACGACCTCCATTTCGGTCCAGGCGATTTTGCCGCCGGACATTTCGGTGCTCGTCGGTTTCACCCGGTAGCTGACCGCACCACCGTTCACCGTCGTGCCGGAAACTTCCGGGCACCATCCTTCGGCGTCAGGTGCGGTACCGCCCACCGGCGCGCAGGGAGCAGTGTCCGGCACCAGCCCATAGCGGTTGTACTGGAGCAGCCCCTGTTCGACCCCCGACTCGGCAACCCCAAGCGCGGTCTTGACGTTCTGGTCCCGGACGGCGCCGCCCTGCCCCCCGATCGAGGTCGTCACCGCGACTCCGGCCATTGCCAGCGCCGCGAGCAGCATCAGGGTCACGGTCGGAACCGCGAAGCCGGACTCCGAGCCGATGCGGCAACGCGCAGCAGAGGCGCGGCTCCGGAGAGCCTCGCCTATCGAAGCAAGAGGTCGAGCGCGCCTAGCCATACGTCCATATCTAGATCGACGCTTCCGGCTCACCCTTGAGCGATGCCCCTCCTGGTGCGGCGCAAAGCGCTGATGTCTGGACGCATCGGCCATATGTCCAGTCCAAAAGTCGGTAAGAAAAAGGCGGGCCCGAGGGCCCGCCTTTTTACGATCACTAGCCAACGATCTGGCTTCACGTCGGTCTAGCGACTAGTTACTCCAGTCGCTGTCGGAAGGGCACCCGCCTTCACCCGGATCGTCACAGCTGAACGTCACGCTTCCCGGGGTCGTTGCAGTGGGAGCAACACGAGCGATACTGAAGCTCGTTTCCGTGTCCGATTGAACGGCGACCGTGTAGGAGTCGGCGCCAGCGGTAACCGTCAGATCCACTTCTTCCAGCGTGGGCTCAATCGCGGACAGCGCGCCGGGGTTTTCGTCCGCGTCTTCATAGAGTCCGCCGTTATCGGTTGCAAACGTCTCGATCGCCGTTTGGGCGGTGCGCACTGCGGCCTTGGCCTGGGCGTCCGTGCCCTTGTCCCGCTGATTGAAGAAGGCGGGGATTGCGATCGCGGCGAGGATGCCGAGGATGAGCATGACGACGAGAAGCTCGATCAGCGTGAAGCCGCCCTCGCTGTCGCCGTTTAGCCGGGCGCCAACCTTGGCCCGGAGATTCTGGAGAAACATTAGTGACCTCCTATGGTCCTAATCGTTTGCGCCAGAGCCCCGTCGCGTGAAGCCACGTGGTGTCTGTCGACCCCGGTGGTAGCCCGGCTGACTCGAAAAGAGTCCCGACGGCTTTGCGCCCTCGCCTCACGACGAGTTTGCCTTTTGCACCGAAGCACTGGCAGATTCATCACAGGCCCTTCATCGGCCACCGGGAGAGTTTCTTGATCCCTGAATTGGGGCTGCTTGGAGCGAAAAGTCAGACCGGTG
>DATNGU010000148.1:0-2786 GCA_035605775.1 Solirubrobacterales bacterium
AGACCAACGGCTCGCGTCGCCCGCCCGGCCTCTCCCCCTGGCTCAGGCCCCAATGGGAAGACCGCGTTGCGCGGTAACTTGCTCGAAGGCCGCAACAACCTGGGGGTCGAACTGCGAGGCAGCGCTGCGGCACAGCTCTTCGAGAACGACGCGGCTGCCTTCGCCTATGACCCGGAGGTCTACCCCTCGGCAACCTCGGCAACAACGACTTCCAGCGGCCCGGCGAGCTGTATGAAGTGATGTGGTCGCCCAAGCGGG
Source organism: Solirubrobacterales bacterium (assembly GCA_035605775.1). Lineage (GTDB taxonomy): Bacteria > Actinomycetota > Thermoleophilia > Solirubrobacterales > 70-9 > VRUE01. The sequence goes on from DATNGU010000148.1 coordinate 259, forward strand.
AGAGATCAAGTCTCCCCCGCGCCAGTTTCTGCTCCACAACGCCGGCACTTCGCCGCGCGACTTGCGGCTGGAGCCGATCGAGTAGCCGCTAGTCGAGCAGGCGCCGGAGGTCGTCGACGCTGACGTCGGCATCGCGCAGGATGCCGGCGAGAGTGCCGCGACGGAGTTCTCGATGCAGCGGGACGACGAGGGCGTGCCTGCGCCCCGCCTTCTTCAAGCGGACGTGGCTGCCGCGTTGACGGACGACTTCCAGCCCTCCTTGCGAAGCGCCTTAATCAGGCGCTCGCCGGAGACGACCGGCTGGCGCGGGCTCACGCCGGCAGAGGAATCGAGCGGCGGATCACGCCGCTGTCGAGCGGTTCGCCGTCTTCGCGCAGCCCCTCGACGTAGAGGGCGACCGCCTCGTTGGCGTTCGCCATCGCGTCGTCGATGTCATCGCCCTGGGTGTGGAGACCGGGAAGGTCGGGCGCGTAGACGTGGTAGCCGCCCTCGTCCTGGGGCTCGAAGACCAGCTCGATTTCTTGTGCATCTGCCATAACCGCTCCTATCTAGCTTACGCCAGCTTGCTGGCATTCTGGCCTAGCTGGCTTCGTTTCATCGCCCGTTGAGCCGAGATTGCGCGCCTAATCGCCTTCGGTTCGAGTGAACCGAGTAGCTTGCTCGGCCGCATCAGGTCACGCTCTAGGAACGGCGCATAGACGGTGTACGTGCTCAGTGCAGGGCGGGATATCGCGGCCTGGGTTCGGCGACCCCTGATTAGATCCAAGGGCACGCTATGTCCTGCTTCTTCTGCGGTCGGAAAGTAAAGCTCACGCGTGGGCATGTACTCCCCCGTTGGATGCGCAGGCCCCTGGAAGACAAGCCGCGTTGGGAGACGAGCCTGTGGCTTCGATCATCGCTGCCGGTGAGGGCTCGCAGCCGCTGCGCCGGCGCCGGACCGACAACGTTCTGCGACGGGTCTGCGCGAACTGCAACTCGGGATGGATGAGCCAGTTGGAGGGCGGGGTCCGTCCCCTGCTGAAGCCACTGATCGCCGGTGAGACAATCCGAGTTAGTGCGCCTGAGCGAGAGCTTCTCCTGCGCTCGGCACTGAAGACGGCAGCCGTTCTGGGACCCGTGCAGCGCGCGCCGGATGCAGTCAGCCTGGCCTTGAGGCGTCGTCTCGCGGAGGGATCGGACCTTGGCCAGGATGTCGCCCTTTGGGCGGTTCCCTTAGCGCCGGATGAACGCGATGCGGACGATTGGCGCTTTGGCCTGGACGTCGATGACTCCCCCGAAGCTCCGGCGTTCAATATCTCGGGGATTCCACTTGGTGGGATCGCCTTCGAGGTCGTAAACCTCAACCATCCCGAGAAGCTGCCGTTTGAGCGGTTGCCACGCCTGATCCCATCCCTCTACCAGCGGGTGGCTCCTCCCGCGCTCGGACCGGCTCTGCTTCCGAGCCCGACGACCGCAGCCTCGACTGCGGCGGCCGCTGGAGTTCCGTTCAGAATGCGCCTGGGTCACGCGATCCATCTAGCCCTCAAAGCGGGGATGAAACCGGCACTGCCGATGCGCTAGCGGCCTGGCCCCGCTCCTCACCCGGCTGCACCTCCTCCAAGAACTCCAGCGATAGGTTGCCGCTCTCCCGCAGGCGCCGATGCTTCAGCACCTTCTCCTTGGCTGCGTGGACGATGAAGCCGTCAAGCCGACCTCGGCACTCGAGCTTGTCGAGTCTGCCCATGGTCCGGATGATCGTGTCTGAAACCGCATCCTCGGCCTCCTCACGCGAGTCGCATCGCATGGCGCCGCGGACCGATTCGATGATGTCCTCTAGGTCAATTGCCTCGATATCGGCCAACGTGTAATGAGATGGGTCATCCATTCGCTTACCTCCAGAATCGAAGCCGGAGGATTTCGGGGAGACCTCCTATGCGGCGACGCTAAGCGGGCGGTGACTTCGTCGTCAAGAGATACGAGGCTTTCAAAAGCCCTCGGAGCGAACTCATTCTGCTGCGGCCTCCAGCAGACGGCGCGGCGCCCGATCTCCGTTGGGCTAACCGACGGAAAGGGCCGTGGCCGTTTCCCCCGAAGTCCTGCCGGGGAGCTTGATCTGAGGACGGAGATAGCGCCTTCTTCGTGAGGGCCGGCCCTAGTCGCCACGTGCGGGGCCCGGTCGAGCTCCTAGCCAGACCGTCGACGCCTACTCATCAATGGCCGAGAACCCAAGGCAAAAGTTCTTCCCGTTCCCTGGTGTTCATCAAGCCTGGAGCCACCGGCGGATGAACCGTTCGTCCGCAACCCCGATCGACTCACCTGGCAAACCTCGAGTCCGCCCGCCTGGCCACACGCCCATTCCGCGACTGCCAGGGGCGCTGCGCCCGCATCAACTGGTACTGCGTCGAGAACCCGAAAGGCTTCGAGGCGAAGTAGGCAGGGGCAGCGCTCGGTAAGAGGCCAAGGAGCAGGGCAGCCTGCCAGCGACAGCCAGCACCAAAAAGTAGCCGCTACCTGATCGGCAATTTCAAGGTCGCGGGGGTAGCGTCCGA
>DATNGU010000149.1:0-6811 GCA_035605775.1 Solirubrobacterales bacterium
AGGGGCGGTGACGTGGACGAGGTCGTAGCGGCCCTCGGCGAGGGTCTCGGCGAGATCGGGCAGGCCGGGCACACCGAGGGTCATCCCCTCGTAGAAGGGAACGCGCAGAGAGGTCGCGGCAGGCAACCGGCGGTCGACCCCGGGGTCGGTGCCGACAACCTCGACCTCGAAGCCCGGTACGCCACGCTCGCGGATCTGCTCGATCGTGTGGGTGACGCCGTGCATCGCCTCGATCCCGTCGGCGATCAGGGCGATGCGGGGGCACTCGCCGGAGCGACCGGCAAGCTTCGCCTTCTCGGCGCCGAGGAAGACGGTCGGCGGCGCGTAGGGCACGGCCGGCAGCAACGCTTGGAAGAGTCCGCCCACCGCCTTCTGCAAATCGCCGCTCGCGAGGGCCGTTACACCCTCGTCGATTGCGGCGCGCAGACGGCGATCGTGGATGCGGCGGGCACGGCGATAGAGATCCGCGTGCGAGAAGTCCCCGGACTGCAAGTACTCGATCAGCTCGCTACCCCGCGCCTCGATCCCGATCGAGCGCAACCAGGAGTCGAGCAGCGCGCGGGCGTCGTCGGGTCCGATGTCGGCCGCGATCGCGCCCTCGCGCGCAGCGCCCTGTTCGATCACCCGCTGGGCAATTTTCAGCACCGACGCCGGATCGGGGTCGCCCTCGTCGACCGCCTTGGAGTCGAGCGCGAGCGCGCGAGTTGCCAAGGCCATCGCCGCGTGCGCCCACTTGGCGGCGCTGCCCTGCTCGCCACCGGCTTCGGCTTCGCCGCGCCGCAGTCGGCCTAGAAACTCTTCCGGCGTGGATGAGGCCGGCACCTCGGTGAAGGTGCGGCCGACGTCCACGCCGGCGTGATCGTCGGAGCCACCGATCCCCGTGCTGCCGTGAGTCTCGACATAGACGACGGCAGGCATGTTCAGCTCCGCAGCGCGCGAGCCGTTACGCACCTCCCAGATCGGGAAGAGCTCGGCGAGGCGGCGGCGATGACGCCGGGTGAGCGGCGCCGCGACGTTGTAGAAAGGGTGCGCCAGGGCGCATGCGATCTCGTTTTCGTGAAGGTATGCGGCGCAGGCCTCAACGTCGCCGGCGTATTCCTGCAGCCACGCGTGGTCTCGGGGAGTGATCCCATAGCAAAGGACATGAACCGCCTGGGGCTCGCCGGCGAAACGGGCGGTCAGCTCCTCGGAGACGAAGCAGTCGGAACGGTCTGCCAGCTCCAGGCAGCCGTCGATCGTGTCGTGATCGGTGATCGTGACGAAGTCCATTCCACGTCGCTTGGCCAGCTCGTAGACCTCCAGCGGCGGCGTCGCGCACTCGGGCAGCCCGAGCGAACGCTGAACCCCGAGCCGTGAGAGCTGCGAGGCGGTGGAGTGGCAGTGCATGTCAACTCGGGAAGTCATCGGTGCCTTCCTCTCTCTATCCGTAGGTCACCGCCAGGTTCGCCGCTGAGCGGGGAAAAGGTGTGAACCAGCAGGGAAAACGCCGTGAAAATCCAGTTATCGCCCAGCGCCTACAAGGCCAGCTCGAGCGCCGCCCAGGTGCCCCTGTCCACCTCCGCTTGCCAGAGCTCGCAGAAGCGGCGGAAGAGCAGCTCGCGGCGTGTGCGAAGCAGTTCGCACAGTGATTCGACGCCCTCGGCCCGAGGCAGCATCACGTCGCAGTCATGGATGTCACCGAGCACACCTTGAAGCTGCTTGGCGGCGTCCCGTGCCGCCTTTGCCTCGGCGCCGAAACATGGACCGGCGATCTCCAGCACGTAGCGCAATCGCTTGGCGGCGATCCGCATGTCGTGCTGGGCCGTGGATGCCGAAGGCTCGAGCGCGGCCGGGGAAAAAGACCGCAGCTCGTCGAGCCTGGTGCGCACGATCCGCGCCGCGTTGAGGCGTAACGGAGCCCCTGGCTCGAGGCCCTCCACGCTGCGCGGCTTCATTCCTTCGCCGCCTTCACCAGCTTGCGTAACCGCCGCCACAGCTTCTTCAGTCGCTTCGGCGCGACGTACGGTGCAAGCTCCTCGTTTGCCTGCTGCTGCTCCTCGCGGAGGCTTCCGATCAGCAACGTGAGCGCGGCGCGGTCGACCTCTGGCGCGTCATCGACCAACCCTTCGAGGAACTCGATCGAGACATCGCGATCGCGCCGCTCGCCGAGCGCGTCGGACAGGGCCTTGACTCGCTTCAGCGCCTTGCGATGACACTTGGCCGGAAAGCATGGTTCGAAGACCTCAAGCGCGGCGCGCAAGCGCCGCGTCGCCACCCGCATGTCGTGCACCCGCTCGATATCCACCATGTCGAGGACATCGCCAGAGTGCTCGAAGACCTCGGCGGCGCGCACCTCGACCACCCGCGCCGCCGCAGCCGCAAACGACTCCTCGCAGTCGAAACCGGGAACCTCGCGCGCGCGTGCCACGCGCTCAGGCTAATCAGTAGTCGTAATCCCGGTCGGAATGACGGCTAGGCAGCGAGGCGAGCGGGGGAGGAGCCGTTGGCGTTGAGCTGATCGAGAATGACGCCCTCGCGCAATCCCCCCTTGCCGATCTGCAGCGGCTGCCCAAGCAGCTCCGAGAGCTTCTCGAGGAGCAGCACGCCGGTTGCCAGGATGCGCACCCGTTCTGGGTCAAGCTCGAAGCGGCGGGCCACATCGGCAGCCGGATCTGAGGCGAGAACTCGGATCCCTCGCTCCAAGGTCTCGTACTCGAGCACCGCGCCGACGAGGCGGCGCAGCGAGGTCGCGCTACCCCCCACCGCGACGGCTTGAGCGGGTTGCTCGACCTCCACCCCGGCGAAGATGTCCTCGATGCGGTCGCGGATCTTGCGAATCTCGGTCGCCGAAGGCGGGTCGGAGGCAATCAGCTCATCGGCCAGCACCCCGGAGCCAACGCGCCACGAGCGGACCTCCTGCACGCCGCCTTGGACAGTGCCAAGGATGATCTCGGTCGAACCGCCACCGACGTCGACGACGCCGATCCGCCCCTCAACCGGATGCCCGAGGGCCTTGGTGGCCCCGATGAAAGAGAGCCGACCCTCGTCCTCCTCGCCGAGGACCTCAACCGGCACCCCGGATACCTCGCCGATCTCCCGCGCGACCGCCTCGCCGTTGGTCGCATCCCGTACCGCAGCGGTGGCAACCGAGCGGATCGTCTCAGCCCCCAACTCGCGAGCGAGGCGAACTTGGGTAGCAACGACCTCGGCGACTTCGGCGATCTTCTCAGCCGGAATCCCCCCGTCTCCGTCAACCGCCTTGTTGATCCGGGTGTAGGCGCGCTGCTCCATCACCTTCTTCAACTGACCGTCGACAGGCTCCGCAACGAGCACGCGCGTCGTGTTGGAACCGATATCTATTGCGGCACAGAGCATCCGGACCTCTTCCCCGGATATTCCCAGACGCCCCGGATCTCAACCCGCGGCTACTGCTCGGGGTGCGAGGCGTCCTCGAACTCACGGAAGAGACCGGTGACGACGAAGGCGACCTGCTCGCCGATGTCGACCGCGTTATCGCCGATCCGCTCGATCGCCCGCGCAGCCAGCAGCATCGTCATCGCCCACTCGCGACTGTCGGCATCGTCGCCGATCTCGAGGGCCAGACGGAAGCACTCGCGGTTGAGGTCGTCGACTACGTCGTCTTGCCGGACCAGGTCGCGCGCCATCTCCACCTTGCGTTCCTCGAAGGCCCGCTTCGACTGGCTGATCAAGGTCCGCGTCTGCTTCCCCATATTGAGGATCAGCGTCACCATCTGCTCATCCGCCGGCGGCTCGTTGCCGGTCAACGGGATCATCTTGCAGATGTTCACGCACTGGTCGCCCATCCGCTCGATGCTCTTCAGCACGTGCAGCAGGGCCGAGATCAGGCGCAGATCCGTGGCCACCGGCGATTGCCTCGCGAGCAACGCGATCAGGCTCTGGTGAACCTCCAGGTAGCGGCCGTCGATGCGGTCGTCGTCGGCGATCACCAGCTGGGCGAGCTCGACGTCCTGGTTCCCGACCGCTTCCATGGTGCGCATCAGTGCGTCGCTGACCAGGTCGAGGCCGCCAAGACCGCTCGCCTCGAGCTGTTCCAGCTCCTCCTGGTAGTGGACCCTGGTTTGCTCGACCATCGACCCGCTCACCCGACTTTGCCCGACACGTAATCCTCGGTGCGTTGGTCAGCCGGGTTGGTGAAGATCTTCTCGGTCTCGTCGTACTCCACGAGGCGGCCCCAACGGTTGCCCTCGTCGGCGTCCAGCTCGACCATGAGGAAGGCAGTGCGATCGGAGACACGCGCCGCCTGCTGCATGTTGTGGGTGACGATGACGATCGAGAACTCGCTCTTCAGCTCGATCATCAGGTCCTCGATCTTGCCGGTCGAGATCGGGTCGAGCGCCGAGCAGGGCTCATCCATGAGGATCGTGTCGGGCTGGACCGCGATGCAGCGGGCGATGCAGAGGCGCTGCTGCTGGCCGCCGGAGAGGCCGAAGGCGTTGTCGTCGAGGCGGTCCTTGACCTCATCCCAGAGCGCCGCCCCGCGCAGGGCGTTCTCCACCTTCTCGTCGAGGCCGTCCTTCTCGCCGAGGATGCGCGGGCCGAAGGCGACGTTGTCGTAGATCGACTTCGGGAAGGGGTTCGGCTTCTGGAAGACCATCCCGATCAGCTTGCGGACCTGGACCGGGTCGACACCGGGCCCGTAGAGATCCTCGCCGTGGTAGAGGACTTCGCCGCGAACTTCCGCCGTGGGGATCAGGTCATTCATCCGGTTGAGGGAGCGCAGCAACGTGCTCTTGCCACAGCCGGAGGGGCCGATCAAGGCGGTGACGTCGTTGCGGTGGATCTCCATCGAAATGCCTTGGACCGCGGACACGCCGCTGTAGAGGACCTCGACGCCATTCATCTCGAAGACCTTTTCCCGCTTGCCCGAGGCGCTGTGCTGGAACTCGCCCGGGCGCACCGCGATAGCCGCCCGCTCGGCCGCGGATTCGCGGGCCGCGCGCCCGGTGTCAGCTCTGCTTTTGTCTTGCGTCATTCGCTCGCTCACTGTAGTTCACCTACCACCTCTGCTCGTAACGATTCCGTAGCCAGATCGCGACCGAGTTCATCGCCAGCAGCACGACTAGCATCACGATGATTCCCGCCGCCGCCAGTGCCTGGAACTCCTCCTGCGAGCGGGTGGCGTAGTTGTAGATTTGCACCGGCAACGCCGAGTAGCCCCCCGCAAACGGTTCCGGATCGAAGGTGACGAACGCGGCCGCTCCGACCAGCAGCAGCGGCGCCGCCTCCCCCAGTGCGCGCGAGACCGCGAGGATGATCCCGGTAATGATCCCGGGAATCGAGGCGGGCAGGACCTGCCTGCGAATCGTCTGCCACTTAGTGGCGCCGAGGGCGAGTGAGCCCTGTCGGATCGAGTCGGGGACGGCGCGGATCGCCTCGCGGGCGGCGATGATCACCATCGGCAACACCAGCAGCGCCAGGGTCAGCGAGCCGGCGGCGAGCACGAAGCCGAGGTCGAGCGGACCGCGCACGATGAAACCGAGCCCGAGGATGCCGTAGATGATCGAGGGCACCGCCGCCAAGTTCTGGATGTTGACCTCGATCAGGCGGTTCCACCAGCGGGTCTTGTCCGCATACTCCTCGAGGTAGAGGGCAGCGCCGACCCCGATCGGGACGACGAAGAGAATCACGCCGGCAATCAGCTCCAGCGAGCCGATGATCGCCGGGCGGAAGCCCGCGCTCTCGGGGCGGATAGACGAGGGCCCGTTGGTGAATAGATCGAGACTGAGCGCCGAAGAGCCTTTGGCAAAAGCCTGGACGAGCAACGCAATCAACCCCGCCAAGGCGATCAGGATCGCCAGCATGAGCAAGCCGGCAAAGATCACGTTGCGGATCACGTCGCCGCGGGGCTGGTTGCTCAGCATCGCCCGCGTCGTCGCCCGGGCGCCGGCGACCGCCAGCCGGTTGCGCGGTGCAGCTGCGCCCGGCTCAGCCATCACTCGTAGACCTCTCGGTACTTGCGGACCAGCCTGATGCTGATCACGTTCATCGCCAGGGTGATCAGGAAGAGCAAAGTTCCGACCGCGAATACCGATTTGTAGCTGATCGAACCGGCGGGGATGTCGCCGGTCGCGGTGACCGCGATGTAGGAGGTCATCGCCTGGATCGCCTCGACCGGATTGAGAGTGAAGTTGGGGGTCGATCCGGCGGCGAGGACGACGATCATGGTCTCGCCCAAGGCGCGCGAGATCGCCAACACGATCGAGGCGACGATGCCCGAGAGAGCCGCCGGGAAGACGACCTTGGTCGACACCTCCATTTTCGTCGCCCCCATTGCGTAGGCGCCTTCGCGCAGCCCGCGCGGCACCGCCGACATCGCGTCCTCGGAGATCGAGGCGATGATCGGCACGATCATCAGACCGATACCAAGGCCGGCCGCCAGCGCCAGGAAGGGCTTGCCCACCGCTCCCCCGAGAAGGTCACCGGGCCAGAGGGGCTGGATGATCTCGGGCAGGATGAAGCTGACGGCAAAGAATCCGATCGCCACCGTTGGAATACCGGCGAGGATCTCGAGCACGGGCTTGACCACCTTGCGCACCCGTGGCCTGGCGTACTCACTGAGATAGATCGCCGACCCAAGGCCAATCGGGATCGCGAACAGCATTGCCCAGAGGGTGACGTTGAGGGTGCCGGCGACGATCGCAAGCACGCCAAAGCTGGGCGGCTCGAACTGGGGGGTCCAGTCGGTGCCGGTGAGGAAGTCGCCGATCGGCACGACTTCGAAAAATCCGATCGTCGGCCCGATCAGGGAGACGACGATCGCGGTCGTGGTCAGCACCGAGAGGATGCCGCA
>DATNGU010000150.1:0-11799 GCA_035605775.1 Solirubrobacterales bacterium
ACGAGGATTGCGATCGCAGCGAGAAGCAATGCTGCCGCCATTAGGTCGTTCTTTGCAGCCCCCGGCTCGCGCACGACCAGGGTGTGGCACTCGAGGATTACCGCAGCCGCGACGACACTCAGCGGCCCGCGCCCATACGGACGGCCGATGCACCAGGCAGCCAGGAAGGCCATCGCCAGCCAGCCGAAGTTGAGGAACAGCGACAGCGTGTCGCGGTGCGTAAGCAGGATCCCGACGCTGTGCAGCAGCTCGGAATTCTGCGGGTAGAACCAGTTGGTGAAGACGGTCTCGGTGTAGTGCAGCCCGGTGACCGAGTGGCTCTGAGCCATGTCCACCGCAAACGGCAGGTGGTACCAGAGCGAATCGAAGTTGAAGATCCCACGACTCAGCGCATCAGCAGTCGTCAACCCCCAATGCGCGAACACAACCGCGACAACGCCGATCGCGACGAGAGTCGCTGCGGTGGAGGGCGCCGCGGGGGTATGAGCGGGCGCGGCGTCCTGTTTTTCGCCCCGACCACTCTGCGGGAGAGAGAAACCGTGAGGCGAAAAACCCAGCGCACGGTCAGACCCCCCCGGCGCCCTCCCTCGCGCCGAAGCAAGAGCGATTGCTGCCCCAAGAAGCACTGCCGCCCCGACGAGGGTCCCCGCATAGAGAAGGTTCACGACCCCCAGCAGCTCGGAGAGCCAGATCAATAGCGCGACGCCCGTCACGGCCTCGACCAGGTGAGCTGGCGCCCCCTCCCAGTCGGGCATGAGCTTTTGGCGTAGGCGAACTGCCGAGAAGCCCAGCGATAGGACCAGAGCGGCGAGGAGCACCGCGCTGAGGATGTATGAGCCGGCGCCGATCACCGGGGGCTCCGGTGGGAGCTGGTTAGCCGCCTAAGCCGTGGACGACTACCGGGATCTCGCCTTCGGCGACCATCCCCTGCGCCCTCGCCTTGCGGTTGACGACCATCGGGTCGCCAGCGGTCTGGACGCGGTTGTGGAGGCGCTTGTTTTCGCGCAGCATCTCGTGGAACTCTGCCTTGGCCGCGGTGGTCGCCGTGTAGGTCTTGAAGAAGTCGATCGCCGGGTTGAGGTAGGAGTAGAGAACGGCGGCGAGGACCAGGGTCAAAGCGACGCGGCCGACGCGATCCCAGCGGATGCGGCTGCCCCCCTGCCGGACCCCCGGTCGCCGGCGGGCCGCCGGACGGCGTTTTGGCCGCGATGCGGTCCTCGATGCCGGCCGGGTGCGCGCTGCCATGCTCGGTCCTACGCGGCCGAGCGCCGCATTCCTGCATCTACGCGCGGTGCTGGACGAATGCCTGCAAGCCGGGGAACCGCGCCTCGTCGCCTAGCTCCTCCTCGATCCGCAGCAAACGGTTGTACTTGGCCACCCGGTCCGAGCGCGACGGAGCGCCGGTCTTGATCTGGCCGGCGCCGGTAGCGACGGCGAGGTCGGCGATCGTCGTGTCTTCAGTCTCGCCGGAGCGGTGCGAGATAACCGCCGTATAGCCGGCCCCACGGGCGATCCGGATCGCCTCGAGGGTCTCGGTCAAGGTGCCGATCTGGTTGACCTTGACCAGGATCGAGTTGCCGACGCCCAACTCGATCCCACGGCGCAACCGCTCCGGGTTGGTGACGAAGAGGTCATCGCCGACCAGCTGGACTCGGTCGCCGAGCCGCTCGGTCAGCAGCTTCCAGCCATCCCAATCCTCCTCGTCCATGCCGTCCTCAATCGAGACGATCGGGTAGCGCGAGCAGGCGTCCTCCCAGTAGGCCGCCATCTCCTTGGGCGAGAGCGCGCGGCCCTCGTGCTCGAGCACGTAGGCACCCCCCTCGAAGACCTCGCTCGTCGCCGGGTCGAGGGCGATGAAGACGTCGGTGCCCGGCTCGTAACCTGCCGCCTCGACGCCCGCGAGAACCGCCTGCAGCGCCGCCTCGTTTGAGTCGAGGTCAGGCGCGAAGCCACCCTCGTCGCCGCCCGCGGTCGAGAGGCCCTTCGCGGCGAGGCTCTTCTTCAGCGCGTGGAAGACCTCGGTGCCGACCCGTATGCACTCGGCGAAACTGGCAGCGCCGGCCGGCACGACCATGAACTCCTGAAAGTCGACCGAGTTGTCGGCGTGAGCGCCGCCGTTGAGCACATTCATCATCGGCACCGGCAGCAGGCTCGGCTCGCCGCCCCCATAGAGCTCCGCCAGATAGCGATAGAGAGGCTGGCCGGAATCGAGCGCCGCGGCCTTCGCCGCCGCCAACGAGACGCCGAGGATCGCGTTGGCGCCGAGACGGGCCTTGTTCGGCGTCCCGTCGAGCTCGGTCATCGTCTGGTCGAGGGCACCCTGCTCGGCAGCATGGGCTCCAGTCAGCGCCGCGGCGATCTCACCGTTGACGTTCTCCACTGCCCGCGAGACTCCCTTGCCGGCCCAGGCCTCTCCCCCGTCGCGTAGCTCGACCGCCTCGAACTCGCCGGTCGAAGCGCCAGAGGGGACCGCAGCGCGCCCGCGGGCGCCCGAAGCGAGCGTCACTTCGACCTCGACCGTCGGGTTGCCGCGCGAGTCGAGGATCTGACGCGCGTGTATCGAAGAGATGGCGCTCACGGGCGCGCCAGTCTAGTAGTCCGGCGGGACTATTCGGATTCGGCGGGCGGTTCTTCGGGTGGTGCTTCTTCGGCGGGCGGTTCTTCCGGCGCCGCTCCTTCGGCCGGCGGCGGGACCACGGTGCCTTCCGGCAATTCGGTTTCGCTAGCGCCTTTGCCTTTTTCATTCATCGGCACCGGTCGCTGCGCGAGCGGTTTGCCCTGCGGTTCCAACGGCGTCACAGAGCCGGGCAGGGCAGGGACTAGCTGGAAGACCGGAGCCGGGCAGGCTTCGGGCAGGCCGCCTTTCGGGTCTGCTTCGTAGCACGCCGGTGGTGCAGTAGAAGAGTGACTGGCCGGCTTGAAGTTGGCGCAGCGTTCGGTCACATAGTCGGGGGCGCAGAACGTGCGCGCATTCCACGTGGTGTTGAAGTCAGTGGCGAAGTTGGCGAAATATTCCTGTTCAGCCTGCTGCGCCAGCGTGCTCTGGATCTGGCTTTCGACTGCTTTCAATTCCTGCACGCTTTCCGGGTTTGAGTTCTCGACCTCGAAGATGGTGTAGCCACGCTGACTTTGGATCGGCCCTTCGATCTGACCTTCTGGCGTGTCGAAGATGGCTGCACCCAGTGGTTCTTCGATGACGCCTTCCTGTAGCCCCTTCTGCAAGCCGCCGCTTTCTTTGGTGTTCGGGTCTTCGGAGTACTTCTTGGCGAGCTTCGTCCAGTTCTTTGCCGAGTCATCTTTGCGCAGTGCTTGCTGTGCTTCTTCGGCCTTTTTACGGTCTTTGTTGGTGATCAACCGCACGTCACGAGTTGGTTTCTGCGTGAACTGGGTGGCCTTCGCGGCTTCGTAGTAGTCCTCGATTTCGCTCTGGCTTGGCGTCGGGACGTTTTCTTTGAGCTGTTCTTGGAGTTCGTTACTGAGTATTTGCAGCTTTATCCGTTCGTTGACGTCAGCCGGCGTGTAGTGCGATTTCTTGATGAATTCATCAAATTCGGCCTTCGTTTTGAAGGTTTCTTTCTTTACTTTCTTCAGTTCTTTGGCGATCTCCTCTTCGGTCACCACGATGCCCCATTCAGACGCCAGTCCCTGGATCCGGATCGATTCGAACAATGAGTTCAGCGCCGTTTCCTTTAGTTCCTCGTATTTGGGGTCGCCGGGCTTCGGAGTGTTTTCTCCCCCTTGAGCCGCAGCAAGCTCGACCGCATGCTCAAACTTGGCCTGCGTGACTTCGCCAACATCGCCGGGGGTGCCCTCTACCAGCGCGACGTCGCCGGAGGGAACGCTCGGATCGCCGATGCCATCGGCGATCGCGACGATGAGGAAGAGAACGACGAAAGCGACGCCAAAGATCAAGAGGCCCAACCGGCGCGCAGCCACGGGACCGGAGGCGCTGCCGCTCCCGTCCTTGCTAAGCGTGCGTCTCCCCTGATCCGGACTCACGAAGCTGGCAGCATATCTTTTTCGACTAAATCGGAGCTTAAGGCTCCGCGCAGGCCCTCCGCCATCGCCAGCACCGCAGCGAGGCGTGCCTCTGGCTCGTCGGGAACTCTGACCGAGGCGGACTTCTCGCGCCACTCGTACAGCGCCCCCTCAACCCCCTCGCGCAGCGCCGTCGCCTGCTCCGAATCCAGCTCCACGCCGACGATGCTGAGCCTGCCACCGCGCAGCTCGACGCTCCTGGCCCCGGCCAAGCGCAGCTCGATCCGCGCCCGCTGCAACGCCAGCAAGTTCTCCGCCTCGGGCGGCAGCGGGCCAAAGCGGTCGCTCAGCTCGTCGCGGATCGCCCGCAGATCGCCAGGGGCACGGGCGGCGACGATGCGGCGGTGGACGTCGATCTTCGCCGCCTCGAAGGGGATGAAGGAGGCCTGCAGGTAGGCGTCGACGGGGACGTCGAAGCGCAGCGGCTCGAGCGCCTCGCCCTCCTCCTCCCCGCTGCCGACCGCCGCCACCGCCTCGTCGATCATCTGGCAATAGAGCTCGAAGCCGACCGCGGCGACGTGACCGGACTGCTCGTCGCCGAGCAGATCGCCGGCGCCGCGGATGTCGAGGTCGCGCATCGCGATCTTGAAGCCGGAACCGAGCTCGGTGTGGTCGGCGAGGGTCGAGAGTCGCGCCGCGGCCTCCTCGGTCAGCGCCTCCGGGGAGGGATAGAGCAGGTAGGCGAAGGCGCGCGCTCGAGAGCGTCCGACCCGGCCGCGGATCTGGTAGGCCTGCGCGAGGCCGAGCCGGTCGGCGCGCTCGACGATCAGCGTGTTTGCCGTGGGGATGTCGAGGCCCGACTCGATGATCGTCGTCGTCACCAAGCAATCGGCTTCGCCACGCAGGAAGGACATCATCGTCTTCTCCAGCTCCCCCTCGTCCATCTGGCCGTGGGCTTCGGCGATACGCGCCTTCGGCGCCAGTGAGCGCAGGCGCTCGGCCGTTTCGGGCAGGCTCTCGATCCGGTTGTGGAGAAAGAAGGCCTGCCCGCCGCGCTCGAGCTCGCGCTCGATCGCGCGCTGCACCAGGTCCTCGTCGTAGGGCCCAACATAGGTGCGGACCGGCCGCCGCCCCTCGGGCGGCGTCTCGATCGTTGAGATGTCACGCAACCCAGCCAGGCTCATCTGCAGGGTGCGCGGGATGGGCGTCGCCGAAAGGGCGAGCACGTCGACCTTCAGCTTTAGCTGTCGCAGCAGCTCCTTCTGCTTGACCCCGAAGCGTTGCTCCTCGTCGATGATCAGGAGGCCGAGATCCTTGGCGCGGACGTCGCGTGAGAGCAGCCGGTGGGTGCCAACCAACACGTCGATCTCGCCCGCTTCGAACCGTTTCAAGACCTGCTTCACCTCGGCCGGCTTGCGCAGGCGCGAGACCCAGTCGAGGGTGAAGGGAAGATCGGCGAGCCGCTCGCGGAACGTGCCGAAGTGCTGTTGGGCGAGGATCGTGGTCGGTGCCAGCATCATCACCTGCTTGCCGTCGGAGGCGGCCTTGACCGCTGCCCGCAGCGCCACCTCGGTCTTGCCGAAGCCGACGTCGCCACAGACCAACCGGTCCATCGGCTGCTCGGATTCCATGTCCCCCTTGACCGACTCGATCGCTTCCAGCTGGTCGGCGGTCTCTCGGTAGGGGAAGGCAGACTCCATCGCGATCTGCCACTCGCCGTCGGGCGGGAAGGGGTGGCCCTTGCGGGTCCGCCGCTCGGCGTAGAGGTTGAGCAGCTCACCGGCCAGAGCGCCGGCGGCTTTGCGGGCGCGAGCCTTCATGTTCTGCCAGCGCTTGCCGCTCAGCGCCGAGAGCGTCGGTTCGGCCCCGGCGCCGGCGTAGCGGCTCAGCTTCGCCAGCTGATCGGTGGGGACGTAGACGCGGTCCTCGCCCTTGTATTCGAGGTAGAGGTAGTCGCGGCTGACGCCGCCGACCTCGCGCGTCTCGAAGCCGGAAAAGCGGGCGACGCCGTGATCCTCGTGGACGACGTAGTCGCCGACGCGGAGGTCGCTGAAGGCGAGTCGGCCGCGACCGGCGCCCGGGGCGCGCTCGGCGCCGCGCCGGCGCCGGTGGACAAGGCGGCGGAAGGGGTAGACGGCAAGGCGCAGCTCAGGGCTGATGAAGCCCTCACGCAGGCGTGCCTCGGCGAAGGCCAGGCCCGGCTCGGGTGAGAGCCGACCGCCGTCGAGCAGAGTGGCGTCGAGACGATCGAGACCGTAGCGCGAGCGTTCCGCCTCACCCTTGTTGTCGAAGGCGACGACCGTGCGGTAGCCGGAGCGGACCAGTTTCTCCAGCTCGCCCTCGGCCTCTTTGACGCTACGCGCCGGCGACTCAGCCCGGGCCGCGCGGAGCGCCTCGCCATCCTCCTCGCCCGGCCCGGCTACGGCAAGCACCGCCCGGGCGGTGAGCGGAGCCGCAACGTCGACATACAACCGCCGGGCATCGTCGGCGTGCATCGCCGTCGTCGCGTCCTCCCAGTGATCGCGCAGCGCCGGCTCGATCTCCTCGACAGAGGCGAGGATCACCGCCGCCTCCTTGGGCACCAGGTCGAGCGGCGGCCCGAAGTGCTCCATCGGCAGCACCTCGGCCAGGCTTGGCGCCTCCCTCCCCTCCTCCGCGGCCTCCATCGCCGCCAGCTCGGCCAGTTCGCGGTGCTCGGCGTCGAGCTCGGCGGCGGGCGCCAGCTCAACTCGTTCCGCGTCACCCAGCGAGCGCTGAGTGAAGGTCGAGAACCAGCGCATCGACTCGACCTCGTCGCCGAACAGCTCGATCCGCACGGCGCGCTCCTCGGTGGCCGGGAAGACATCGAGGATGCCGCCCCGCAGCGCGAACTGGCCGCGCTCCTCGACCTGCTCGACCCGCTCGTAGCCGGCGGCGACGAGGTCGCGGGTAGCGGCGTCGAGCTCGACCTCCCCGCCTTGCTCGAGCGCGAAGCCGGCTGGGCGCAGCGAGGCATCTGGCACGGCCTCGGCGAGCGCGGTGGCGCTGGCCACAACCACGGCATCCTCGCTCTCGCGCAGCGCATCGAGGGCGTCGATCCGGAGGCCGACCAGATGCGGCGGCGGGGTGATGTGGGAGGCATAGCCGGTGCCGCGCGAGGGGTAGAAGCGGACGCGGCGCGGGGCCAGATAGGCGCGCAGGTCGGCAGCGAGGTCGCGCGCCGAGCGGTCGTCGGCGCTGACCAACAACGCCGGGCGGCCGGCCAGGCCGCGATCGTCCTCGAGCAGCGTCGCCAGCAGCAGCGGGCGTAGCGTCGCGGAGGCTCCCACCTCGACCGGATTACCGTCACTCGCGGCGCGCACTTCGCCGGCGAGCGCGTGCAGGCGCTCGTTCTCGGCGGCGATCTCAAGTAGCGGGCGGAGACTCATCTGGCGACCCTGTCGCTTCCGGTGCTCCCTATGTACATAGGGGGTTGCCAAAGGCACACCGGAGCGGAGTTGAGCTTCAAGGGCGACCGATTCTAGTTTGAGGGGCTACGCTGCCCCCGAGATGCGATTGCGACGCCCCTTCGCCGCCGGCTCCACCCTCGGGCTCTTCGCTCACAACGCGTTTGAGACCCGCGCCGGGGTGGGCCTGGTTTTCGAGCCTCAGCTCGGCCGGCGGGGTGCCTACGCGCTCTGGGGTGCCCTGATCCCGCTGGGACTCGTGGCGGCGGTCCGCGGCGGAAAGTGGGACGAGCGCCTCTCCGCCCTCAACGCAGGCATCGGGGTGGCCGGCGTCGCCGTCCACTTCAAGGCCTGGCCTTGGTCGCTGCACGGCGGCGTACCGATGCTCGACGAAGCCGAGGGCCTGCGCGAGGACCAGCTCCCTGCTTATAACGCCGTGCTCTGGGCCTGGGGGATCTCCAGCACGCTCAGCCTGCTGACCGAGACGCGCCACGGATCACGCCGCTTCGCGCTGGCCGGTTTGCTCAACTTCCCGATCCTGCTCGCCTCGGCCCAGCACCACTTCCGCTGGGCGCGTGAGCAGGCAAAGCTCGAGCCCGAGCGCTGGAGCGCCGCCCTGCTGGAGGATTGAGGACGTGCTGGAGTGGCCGGGTGGCGCCCGCGGTGCCCTTAGCCTTAGCTTCGACAACCTCGGCGAGGCGGCCGAAATCGAGCTTGGCGCGTTTCCCACTGACGCCCCTCTCGGTGAGCACTTCACCGCCAAGGGCCCGCTGCGTTCCGTCCAGATCGAGCTCATGCTCCGCAAGCTGAGAGCCACGTTCTTCGTCGAGGGCCTTAATACCGAGCTCTATCCGGTGGAGCTGCTCTCGGCCCAACTCCAGAATCACGAGCTTGCCTACCACGCCTGGCGCCACGAGCAATGGGGCGAGCTCTCAGCTGCCGAGCAGGCGGACAACCTAGCTCGTGGACTCGCAGCCTTTCGCGGTCTCGGCAAAGGCATGGGAGTCGAGTTCACCGGCATGCGTCCGCCGGGCGGGCGGCTCGGGGCCGGCGGCCTCGACGTCCTGCGCGAAGCTGGGCTGCGCTACTGCTCGCCGGCGGGAGAAGGTGCGGGGGTGGTCGACGGCATCGCCCTGCTGCCCTTCCAGTGGCAGCACGTCGACGCCACCTGCGTCTTGCCGCCACTTGCCCCCGTGCGTGTGCAGATGACCGGCTCGCCCGACCCGCTCGACCCCGACGTCTTCCTCGCTCACCTCGAAGCGGAGATCGATCGACTTTCGCGCGAGGGCGGCTTCGCAACCATCGTCCTCCATCTCTTCATGCTCGACTGGTTCGGCAAGGGCCGGCTCATGCTCCTACTGAACCGGCTACGCGATGCCCAGCGGGAAGGCGAGCTATGGATCGCCCGTTGCGGGGACGTCGCCGAGCACCTCCTATCTCACCCAGAGGTCTTCCACGGCGGCGCAACCCTGGATCCCACCAGCTGGACCCCCTAGGCGCTGTAGGGAAGGCCGGGGCCCGTTCGCTGCCACTCCACTTGCCCCTCGCCCTCGATCTTCGATCGACCCTCGACGTCGTCCCACTCGTGCAGTAACCGCTTCAACTGGGCGACTGCCTCCGGTGGGTGTGCCGCGACCGTGGTGGCCAGCTCGAGAGCCGCCTCCTCGGTGATGGCCGCTGGGGCAACCCGGTTGACCAGGCCGAGGCGTAGCGCCTCGTCGGCGCCGACCGTGCGCGAGGAGAAGAGCAGGTACTTGGCAGTGGCAAGGCCGCAGAGCGTCACCAGGCGGGCTGGGCCGACGGGGACGCCGAGCGCCGCACCGGGAAAGCGCATACGCAGGTTGGCGCCGCCGACCCGCATGTCACAGGCGATGGCGATCTCCGCACCGCCCCCGACGACGTCGCCGTGGCAAACGGCGACCGTAGGCTTCGGAAAGGCGACGATCGCGTCGTAGGCATCGGCGAAGAGCTGCATGCGACGGACCTTGCCCTCCTCGTCGAGCTTCTCCTTGACGTCGGCGCCGGCCGAGAGGCCCATCTGGTCGGAGGAGCTGACGACCAGCACGCGGACGCCGTCGTCTGCACGAGCCACTGCCAAGTGCTCGAGCAGCTCGACCAGCATCTGGGTATCGATCGCGTTGCGGGCCTCGGGCCGCTCGAGCCGCAGCAGTGCGACCCCCTGGCCGTCTACCTCGTAGCTGGTCCGCTCAGCGCTCATCGACGGGAGAGCCTAGTTTCTCGGCCAAGCGCTCGGCCTCGTCGGCGGCGCGGACGACCAACTCCTCGACCTCCGCGGGGGCCTCACGGAAGCGCCCCAGCACGTAGGCAGAGACGAGATCGGGGTCGGTCGAGTCGGGCCGCCCGACCCCAACCCTGACCCGCCAGAAGTCTGCGTCGCCGAAGCCCTGCTTGAGGCTCTTCAGCCCGTTGTGGCCGGCCAGGCCTCCGCCGAGGCGGCTCTGTACCTCACCGAACGGGAGGTCGATCTCGTCATGCAAGACGATCACCCGCTCCAGCGGGACCTTCAGCGATCCCCGTGCCGGTCCGGCCGAGTCGCCAGAGGCGTTCATGTAGGTCTGCGGCAGCAGGAGTGCCACGCGGGGACCCCCCGGGCCGGTCCGCCCTTCGGCGATCTGCCCACCGAAGCGCTGCTTGGCGCGCGGCAGCTCCCAGCGGCGCGAGAGCTCCGCGGCGACGTCGAAGCCGACGTTGTGGCGAGTGCCGACGTGCTCCCTGCCGGGATTGCCAAGGCCAACGATGAGAAGACGGTCGCCCTGCTCGGCCTCGCCGCGACCGGCGCGGCGGCGGAAGATCGACAGCGACTACTCCCCGCCGGAGTCGCCCGAATCGCCGCCCCCAGCGTCCTCGCCACCCTCGTCGGCGGCCGGGGCCTCGCCCTCCTCGCCGACCAGCTCGGTCTCCTCCTCGACGGCGGGCTCGGGCTCTTCTTCGACGCGAGGCGGTGAGAGGGTCGCGATCGTGACCTCGTCGGGATCGTCGGCGACGAACTTGACGCCCTCCGGGGCGGCAATCGTGGACAGCTGCAAGGTGTCGTTGATCTCCATCGCGGAGACGTCGGCGACCAGCCGCTCGGGAATCTCGGTCGGCAGCGCTTCGACGGTGATCTCGCGGGTGACGTGCTCGAGCACGCCGCCGCCCTTGACGCCCGGCGCGACCTCGGTGCCCTCGAGCTCGATCGCCACCTCGGCCTGGATCGCCTCGTCGAGCTTCACTTCCTGCAGGTCGATGTGCTGGAGGTTGCCGCGCACCGGATGCATCTGCTGGTCCTTGACCACCACCGGCACCGCTTTCGAGCCGTCCAGCTCAAGGTCGAACAGCGCCTGGCCGCCGGCGAGCACGGTGCGCACCTCGCGTTCGGCCACCTGGAAGGCCCTCGCCTCCGAGCCACCGCCGTAGACGACGCCGAGCACGAGGCCCTGGCCGCGCAGGCGACGGGAGTTGCGCGAACCGAAATCCGCGCGGGGAGCTGCCTTCAGCTTTTCGCGTCCGCGAGCCATAGGACGGGAGAGAATAGACAAAGGCGGGAAATCTGGCGCCTGCGGCTGAGCCCTGTGACAACCTTCGAGCCATGGCCGACGACGCAAAGATCCCCAAGGGGCGTATACGCCGCTCCGCCAAGCTGGGCTCGATCGCCGGCGTGCAGGGCGCCCGTTACGCGGGCACCAAGGCGACCAACGTCGCCCGCTCCGAGGAGAGCGGCAAGGAAAAGCTGGAGCAGCGCCACCTCGAGACCGCAATGAAGATGGTCGGGGCGCTGGGCCAGATGAAGGGCGCGGCGATGAAGCTCGGGCAGTTCGCGTCCTTCATCGACACCGACTTCCTGCCCGACGAGTCCCGCGAGATCTACCAGGAGCAGCTCGCGAAGCTGCGCACCTCGGCGCCCCCAATGCCGTGGGAGAAGGTCGAGACGGTGCTGGAGGAAGAGTACGAGGGAGAGCCGGTCTCGGAGCTGTTCGCCGAGTTCGAGCAGGGGGCGTTCGCCGCCGCCTCGATCGGCCAGGTGCATCGCGCCGAGCTGCTCGACGGCCGCCGAGTCGCCGTCAAGATCCAGTACCCGGGGATCGCCGAGGCCCTCGACGCCGACCTGCGCAACGCCGGCACCATCGTCCGCCTCGCCCGCGCCCTGGCCCCTGGCCTCGACGCCAAGGCGATCGCCCAGGAGCTGCGCGAGCGGGTGATGGAGGAGCTCGACTACGAGTACGAGGCGCAGAATCAACGCTCGTTCTCGCGCGCCTACCGCGATCACCCCTTCATCTACGTGCCAGAAGTGGTGACGCGGCTCTCGCGCCGCCGCGTCCTCGTCACCGAGCTGGTCGAGGGCCTCGACTTCGAGCAGGTCAAGGAGCTGCCGCACGAGGAGCGCAGCCGCTTCGGC
>DATNGU010000151.1:0-8026 GCA_035605775.1 Solirubrobacterales bacterium
CCGACGTGCCTGTGAGCAAGTTCGTCCTCACTCAGCAAGGCGGTAAAAAGGGATTGCTGGTCAACAGCCGCAACATCTGTGCCAGTACTAACCGTGCCACGCTGAAGCTTGAAGGCCAGAATGGCAAGGAGTTCAACAGCCGGCCAGTCGTAACGAACGGGAAGTGCAACCAGAAGAAGCACAAGGGCAAGCACAAGAGGGCGGTGCGCTAGTTCTGGGGGGCATGCTGCCAGGCTTCCCGGAATGGTCGTGGACGCGGTCCTACCCTCCCGGCATGGCCGAGTTGCTGACCAAAGAGGTCGACGTCGACGCCTTCCTGCTCGAACGACTGCGCCAACGTTGTCCGGGAGTGACCGATCGCGAAAGGCTCGAAACGACCGCGAAACTGTTCCTGGGCCGTAAAGCGCTGCACCTGATGCAGGAGCGCAACGAGCAATCCGAGGAGGCGGCGCTCGAGCTAGGCGTCGAGGCTGTGCGCGAGGCGCGGCACAGGGAGTAGCAACCAACCAGCGCTCCCCAGCGCAGTAAGCGGGCAGGCCGGAGTCCGACAAGGGCTCTTGAGGCAGCTGCAGAATGCTCACAATTAGAGAGGCTGCAACCCGGCGTACTCGCGTTTCCGTCGCACGACAGTTTGCAGGGAAAATCCCGCGTGGGATCCAACGCGTTCTGGAGTTCAGGTGTTTTCATCTAGAGATCTTGACTGCTCGGCCCGCGGCCACTAAGAACCAGGTCATCCCCAATCCGGGGGACGGAGGAACGACTACTACGGGAAGGCTCAAGATGAGCATTAAAAAGATTCTGCTGCTCGCCAGCATGGCGCTTGCGGCATTTGCGGTCGCGGCTCCCGCTGGTGCAATGGCGGAAGAAGTGACGGGAACCGGCTGGACGATGGAAGGTGTGGCGTTTGGAGGAGCATTCACCGAAGAAGCCACGGGTAAAGTGAAATTCAACACCCTGGGCTCGAGCATCGAATGCGAAGCGACTAAGAAACTGACAGGCAACACGTCAGGGGCGTCGAGCACAGGCACCGTGCACTTCACGATCAAAACGGCCGGTTGCGTCTACGGCGGTACATTCGCCAACTGCGTCATCCATGAAATCGAGGAAACAGGCCCAGACAATTCGTACACATACACCTATCACATCGGTAAAACAAAAGGTGTCGCCGGTGAACCGCGAGAGACAACTGCCACAAACGTTGTCATCAAATATAAACTGCGGGAAAAATCAGACACAACCAAAGACTGTGATTTTGGTAATGCCAAAACAATCCTAACCACCTTCCCAGTGTTAACAACAGTTCCCGATAACGCCGACGCAATCTCTACGCTCACCATGTCCGGCGAAGGCACGGCGTCCATCAACGGAGGTCCGAACCTCAAAAACGTATGGTCCGGCAGTTTCACCGCCAAAGTACCGAAAACAACAGGAATCGCTAAATAGGGTTAGGAGGATCCGCGCAATCGACTGTGCGGATCCTCTTCTTTTTGGAAAGCCGAGGCGCGGTGCAGGGAGTGGCGGCAGGGCGAGTGAGGTGCTTCGGCCAGGCGGAGTCCGACAGGGTTCTAGGGACTAGCCGCAGAATGCCCGCAGTAAGTCGAGGCCGCCCCCCGGCGCACTCGCATCTCTGCCATAGCCAGTTTGCAGGGAAAACCTCGTCCTAAATCCAATGCGCCCTCGGTTTCAGGCGTTTTTATCTAAAGATCTTGACCGCTCGGCCCGCGGCCACTAAGAACCAGGACATCCCCAACCCGGGGCTGGAGGATAACTATTACGGGAAGGGCTCAAGATGAGCATTAAAAAGATCCTGCTGCTAGCCAGCGTGGCGCTCGCGGCATTTGCGGTCGCGGCTCCCGCTGGTGCAATGGCGGAAGAAGTGACGGGAACCGGTTGGACGATGGGAGGGGCGGCGTATGGGGAAGCATTCACCGAAACGGCCACGGGTAAACAGAAATTCAACACCCTGGGCTCGAGCATTGAATGCGAAGCGACTAAGAAACTGACAGGCAACACGTCAGGGGCGTCACACACAGGCATCGTGCACTTCACGATCAATACGGCCGGTTGCGTCTACGGCGGTACATTCGCCAACTGCGTCATCCATGAAATCGAGGAAACAGGCCCAGACGGATCGTATACATACACCTACCACATCGGTAAAACAAAAGGTGTTGCCGGTGAACCACGAGAGACAACTGCCACAAACGTTGTGATCAAGTATAAATTGCGGGAAAAATCAGATACAACCAAAGACTGTGATGCAGGTAATGCCAAAACAATCCAAATCACCTTCCCAGTGTTAACAACAGTTCCCGATAACGCCGACGCAATCTCTACGCTTACCATGTCCGGCGAAGGCACCGCGTCCATCAACGGAGGTCCGAACCTCAAAAACGTATGGTCCGGCAGTTTCACCGCAAAAGTACCGAAAACAACAGGAATCGCTAAATAGAGTCAGGAAGGATCCGCGCAATCGACTGCGCGGATCCTTCCCCAGCGCAGTAAGTGGGCAGGCCGGAGTCCGACAAGGGCTCTTGAGACCAGCCGCTGAATGCCCGCGGTAAGTCGAGGCCGCCCCCCGGCGTACTCGCGTTTCCATCGCACGACAGTTTGCAGGGAAAACCTCGTTCTAAATCCAATACGCCCTGGGTTTCAGTCGTTTTCATTTAAAGATTTTGATCGCTCGGCCCGTTGCGGTTAAGAACTAGGACATCCCCAATCCGGGGATGGAAGAACGACTACTACGGGAAGGCTCAAGATGAGCATTAAAAAGATTCTGCTGCTCGCCAGCATGGCGCTTGCGGCATTTGCGGTCGCGGCTCCCGCTGGTGCGATGGCGGAAGAAGTGACGGGAACCGGTTGGACGATGGGAGGGGCGGCGTTTGGAGAAGCATTCACCGAATCAGCTACGGGTAAACAGAAATTCAACACCCTGGGCTCAAGCATCGAATGCGAAACGACTAAGAAACTGACAGGCAACACGTCAGGGGCGTCGAGCACAGGCATCGTGCACCTCACGATCAATCCGGTAGGTTGCGTCTACGGCGGTACATTCGCCAACTGCGTCATCCATGAAGTCGAGGAAACAGGCCCAGACAATTCGTACACATACACCTATCACATTGGTAAAACAGTGGGTGCCGGTAATGCTCGAGAGACAACTGCCACAAACGTTATCGTCAAATATAAATTGCGGGAAAAATCCGATACAACCAAAGACTGTGATGCAGGCAATGCCAGAACAGTCCTAATCAGCTTCCCAGTGTTAACAACAGTTCCCAATAACGCCGACGAAATCTCTACGCTCACCGTTTCCGGCGAAGGCACTGCGTCCATCAACGGAGGGCCGAACCTCAAAAACGTATGGAGCGGAAGTGTCACCGCCAAAGTACCGAAAACAACAGGAATCGCTAAATAGGGTTAGGAGGATCCGCGCAATCGACTGCGCGGATCCTTCCTTTTCGGGAGCGTGGCGAAGGGTCGAAATGGCCGACGCCCGGTGGGCAAACGTACCGAGAAAGTTTTGTTGTATTTCTTGATAAATTCGTATGCGCCCTATTAACTTCGATTTGGCTGGCGCAGTATGTGCTGCCGGGGGAATGCGAGGCCGAAGGAGCATGGAGCAGAAGGTGAGCGCAGAGAACAATCGGAGATCCGAATCTGTTCCTGGGACGTAGAGCGCTGCACCGTGCGTGAGGTGCAGAACAGGGAGCGGCGGCGGGACGGTTGAGGCGCTTCGTCGTCGATCCCGGCACCCTGGTCTCCGCCGTTGCAAGCCCTCCTGCCCCCGCAGGTGGCGCCGCCTCGTTGGTGCTGGAGGAGGTGCTGGACTGCAGCTTCGAAGCGATCGCCTGCCCGAAGCTGATTGAAGAGTTCAGGCGGGGCTTGGAATGCGACTACTTCGTGGGGCGCTTCGAGGGTCTCTACATGGCGGAGATCGTTGCCGGCATCGAGCAGGCGCTGATCAAACAAGATGATCCCGTTGAAGTGAAGCCTCTGCTGAGCGATCCCGACAGTGACTACCTCGTCGCTCTGGCTCGGGACGCGGGCGCCGATGCGATCGTCACCGCCGACCCCGCCCTGCTCGACCATGCCGGCCTCGAGCCGCCGGCGATTGACGCACGCACGGCCTACGAGCTGATCGTGCCGGGGTAACTACTCCTCGGAAGAGCGGGGAACTTTGCCGCCCTCGGCGCCAGGTTCGAGGGCGGGGCCGCGGGGGGAGGCTATGCCGAGCACTCGCATTGCCTTGAGGCCGAGGCCGAGCTTCTCACGACCCTCGGTGGCCGAGACGTCGTGGCCGCAGAGCTCGCGCACGCGCTCGAGCCGGTAGCGGATCGTGTGGCGGTGGGTGAAGAGCTGTTTGGCGGTGGCGGCGACGTTGCCGTCGTTGGCCAGGTAGGCCTCGACGGTCGCCACCAGCTCCGTCTCGTACTGGTCGTCGTAGGCGGCGAGGGGCGCGATCGTCTCGGCGAAGAAGCGCTGCAGCTCGCCCGGGTCCTCGCTCATCGCCGGCAACAGCAACCGGTAGGCGCCGGTGTCCTCGAAGGCGAGCAGCGGACGGCCCTCGGCTTCGCCGACGTTGACAGCCAGCCGTGCCTCGTTGCCCGCCCGGTAGAGGTCGACGGGATCGGCGACGTGACGGCTGGCGCCGATCGTCAGGTGGAAGCCCGGCAGGGCGTCCTCCATCTCCCGAGACAGGCCAGCGGCGGCGCGCCGCAGGCGCTCCTCATCCTCGGCGGGGGCGATTACCGCGATCTCGGCCGTGACCTCGCCCTCCTCTGCGCTCGCCAGCGCCCCGGGGGCAAACGAGCGCATCGCCCGCATCGCCAGGGTCAGCACCCGCGCCCGCCACTCCCCCGTTTGTGCGGCGCGGGGCGCGGCGCGGAGGACGATCGCCCCGGCACCCTTCTCCAGGTCGGCGCCGAGCTCGGCAGCGCGGGCGACGATGTCTCCACGGTCGGTCACCTCACGCGCCAGCAGCGCGGCGACGAAGACGCTGGCGACCTCCTCGCTCTGCCAGTCCGGGGCTCGGGAGCGCTCCAGCTCCAGCGCCAGCAGAGTCGCCACCATGCGCGCAATCGTCGGATCGGGGGCGGCTTTGGCCCGGTAGCGCAGCTCGCCAACGGCATTGTCGGCGACCCGCAGCTCGACCGCGGTTACCCGCTCGCCACCGGCCAGCAGCTTCTCCTCCTGGTCGGGGGAGGCGCCGGCGACCGCCAACACAGCGCCAGAGCGCTCGATCAGGGCGACGCTGGCGTCCAGCACCCGCGCCGCCGCACGCGCCACCGCGGGCAGGCCAGCACCCGATTCGACCGCTTCTGAGAGCGCGTCAAGGGTACCCTCTTCGGCTCGATTAGCAGGGGTTTTTTGCCCTTTTGAGGTCGCAGGCATGCTCCATTATCGCGGCCTGGCGGCTAGCCGAGGATTTCGACTATGTCGTTGTAGTAGTAGACGAAGGCGAGGCCAACGACGACCCCGGTCAGGACCAGCGCAACCAGGACGATTACAGAGAGGACGCCGGCTGCTGCCTTCTCCCAGAGGCGGCCGTAGGAGCCGATCGCGGGAACGAAGATCAAGGCGACGAAGGCGACCAGGCTGATCAGCCCGGCCGCTCCGAAGAGCACGTACTCATTTTCGATCTTCTGCAGGGCGAGGGGCAGCAGCACGGTCCCCATTCTGTCGCAACGTGGAGATGACGAGCGCGACCGCCGCGCAAAGCGAGAAGGCGCCGACGCCGAGCGCCCAGCCGCCGCTGACGTCGCTCATGTAGTGGACGCCGAGGTAGACGCGTGAGAGGCCGATCAGCGCCGTCACGCCGATTCCCGCCGCGACGACCACTGCGCCGCGGGCCATGCCGGTCCGCAGCCGCATCACGATCGTCACCGCAAGCCAGAGGTAGAAGGTCGAGTAAGCGGCGTGGGCACTGGGGAAGGAGGAGCCCGACGCATCGACCAGCCCGTCGCTGGGCCGGGGGCGGTCGACGGCGTCCTTGAGCTCGTGGACGCCGACGATGACGATCGCCATGCCGGCGAGGAGCACGCCCAGCTCGGACCAGCGGCGGCGGGCGGCGAGGATCGCCGCGGCGATTGCCGCGAGCGGCCAGCAGACCGCCGCCGAGCCGAACGCGGTCACTAGCTTGGCGATGTCGACGAGCCAGTCGGTGCGCAGCTTTTCGGCGATTTCCATCGCGGTGACGTCGCCGGCGGTGGGCCCGGGATCGCCACCGACGATCACCGTGTAGGTGACGAGGATGAAGCTGGCGACGGCGAGGATCGCCATCAGCGAGGTGAACTCGAGCCCAAAGGTGCCGCCGGGGGTCACCCTGTCCCAGAGGAAGCTGAGCTGAGGTTGGAAGCGGCGCGCCAGCGCCACGATCCAGCGGGTTGCCCGGCGGTCCTCCATCCAGCGCACGGCGGCGCGCCGGTTCGCCTCGACCCGGAAGCGGCGCACGAGGAAGACCGTGGCGGCGACGATGGCGATCAGCGTGCCGAGCAGGAAGGCGCCCCGCCCGGCGTACTTGGCGGCGGTGTCGATACTGCGCGAGAAGAAGTAGCCGATCAGGATGTGGGCGCTGGCCCAGAGCCCGGTGCCGAGGACGCTGTAGGGGACGAAGGCGCGGTAGCGCATGCCCGAGCTGCCGGCGATGAAGGGGGCGAAGGCACGGACGAGGCTGATGAAGCGGCCGATGAAGATCGTCTTGCCGCCGTGGCGGGAGAAGTAGTCCTCGACTTTCTCGAAACGCTCGTGGCTTATCCCGAAGCGGGGTCCGTTGCGCATCACGAACTCGCGGCCCAGGCGGCGGCCGAGGAAAAAGCTGGTCGTGTCACCCGCCCAGGCCGAGAACCAGGCGATCGCGATCAGCAGGTAGACGTCGATTGCGCCCTGACCGGCGACGGCGCCGCCGAGCAGCATCACCGTCTCTCCCGGGACGACGAGGCCGACGAAGGCGCCCGTCTCGGCGAAGGCGAAGAATCCGACCAACAAGTAGGTCCAGACGCCGAGCGTGTTGGAGACGTCTTCCAGGAGGTTCTGGAGGTCGTCGTGGGGGATCACCCTGCTGATCAGGTAATAGCCGGCGACGATCGCGATCGCGATCGCGACGAAGAAGAGGCGACGCCGGCGACGATCCTCTGGCAGTTGCAGTTTCATGGCGCCTGGCCCGCCTCGCAAACGATCGCGTCGTCGCGGTCGAGCCTCGCTGCCGCTGCCTCGGCTGCGCTGAGGGTGGGGAAGAGGCCGAAGGCGGTTGGCCCCGAGCCGGTCAGCAGAACGAGCGGTGCGCCGACCTCATGCAGGGCGTCCAGCGCCGTGCCGATGCCGGGCCGCAGCGAGCGGGCAGCTGGCTCCAGGTCATTGGCAAGTGCGTTGCTGTAGGTGAGGGGAGAGGCTCCGGCCCCTGCCACCTCGCGAAGGCGAACGGCGAGGTCCTCCAGCTCCTCATCGCTACGACCCAGACCGAGCCGGTCTGCCTCTGCGAACACCGCAGCAGTACTAAGACCGCCTCCTCCGGGTAGTAGCAGTACGCCATGGGAGGCAGGGGCCGGTAGGCGCTCCACGCGCTCGCCGGCCCCTCGTACCAGCGCTAGGGCTGGCTCCAGCTGCGAGGGGACGTCGGCGCCGAGCTCCGCCGCCAACGCCTCGAGATCGCCGACAGCGCCTTGGGCGAGCCGCAGCACTGCCGCCGCGTCGGCGCTGCCGCCGCCGAGGCCGGCGGCGACCGGGATCCGCTTCTCGATCTCGATTCGCAAGGGGGGGTGATCCCAGGCTCGCTCGCGCAGCTCCGCGAGGGCCCTGGCGGCAAGGTTTTCCCCCTCAACCCCCGGGCAGAGAACCTCATCGTGCTCTGCCGCGGAGACCTCGATCAAGTCGGTCAGTGCCAGCGGCTCAAACAGCGAGCAGAGCGAGTGCAGGCCGTCGTCTCGGCGCGGGCCGAGGTAGAGGCAGAGATTGAGCTTGGCGGGGGCTTGGATGCGCACCGGGGGGGTCACTTGCCGTCGTCCAGTTTCCTGGCCAAGGCGGCGAA
>DATNGU010000152.1:0-2838 GCA_035605775.1 Solirubrobacterales bacterium
GATCTGTCCCTCGTAGGCCATCAGCGCGGCAAGCTCCAGCTGCGGGCGCCGCTCAATCTCGCGGGCCAGCGGGACGGCCTGCTCGACCGTGTGCACGGGGGAGCGCTTCGGACCCGCCTTGACCCGGCCCCCCAGAGCCCACCAGCTTGCGTCGACGTCGATGCAGACCTTGACCGGGGCAGCCCCCGCCCCCAGGACCGACTCGATTGCGTCGAGGTGCTCGGCGCAGTCGACCATCACGATCGGTGCGCCCTCGGGGTTGGCGACTGAGCGCAGGGCTAGCTCGCTCAGCGCGTCGGTGTCGGCGGTCGGGTAGGCAAGCAGCAGGTTCTCGAATCCCCGCTCCGCCAGCCATAGGGTCTCCGGCAGGGTGAAGGTCATCAAGCCTTGGAAGCGCCCATCGCTATGCAGGATGCGCTCCAGCAGCGCCCGGCAGCGCAGGGACTTGCTCGCCACTCGGATTGGCTTGCCTGCGGCTCGTCCCGTCATCTCCTCCGCGTTGGTCCCCATCGCGTCGAGGTCGGCGAAGGCGAACGGCGCCTCGACCTCGGCAAAGATTTCCTCGTATTCCTCATATGACCGAAAGGGGGCCGAAGACACGTGTTGAGCCTAGCCGCGCCGTACCCCGGAGGCAGCGCTATGGTTTTCATCCCCGGAGAGGTGGCCGAGTGGCTGAAGGCACTCGCCTGCTAAGCGAGTAGGGGGCGCAAGCTCTCTCGAGGGTTCGAATCCCTCCCTCTCCGCTCGCGCCCTAGTTGGACTCGTCGCTTGCTTCGCCTGCGGCGATCTGCGACCAAAAGCGCATGAACACACGCTCGTGCGCGATCCCGAGATCCAGCGCCAAGCGCATGCCAGGTGGCATTTCGGGCACTTCGGATTCGGATTGCTCGAACTCCTCGAGTTTCTCCCGGTGGGCTTCGGCCTGGGTGGAGGCGAGCTTAGGCGGGTCGGCGCCGAAGAACAGCTTCAGCAAGCCGAGGTCGCGGATCTCCGAGAGCTGATTGGTCGGCTCGTCTCGCCACTCATCCATCGCCTTTTGGCCGGACGGAGTGAGCCTGTAAAAGCGCCGTCGCCGACCGCCCTCCTCGCGGCGTTCGTCGAGTAGGCCGGCCTCGGCCAGGCGTTTGCATTCGGTGTAGATCTGCGTGTGCGGCACCGACCAGAAGTTGAAGACGCTGAGCTGTGCGAACCGTTTGAGGTCGTATGGCGTCGCCTGCTCGGCCAGCTCGAGCAGGCCGAGC
The DNA here is from genome assembly GCA_035605775.1 of Solirubrobacterales bacterium. Taxonomy (GTDB): domain Bacteria; phylum Actinomycetota; class Thermoleophilia; order Solirubrobacterales; family 70-9; genus VRUE01. The sequence continues at coordinate 1,242 of DATNGU010000152.1, forward strand.
ACGATGTAGGAGGTCTCGGTCATGCGGGGGTTTGACATCGGAGTAGAGGGTACCCTATGGTTAGAACCATACGAATGGAACGATACGGGAGGAAACATGGCAACCAGCTTGGCGCGACCGACCGACTACGCCCTCAGCTTCAGCTCGCTCAATAGCGAGGTCGTCCGGGGCGAGCTGCCCCAAAGCGGCGAGCTGCCTTCGTGGCTCAATGGCTCGCTGCTGCGCATTGGTCCCGCTCGTTTCGAGGTTGGCGAGCGGCAGATGAGCCACTGGTTCGACGGCCAGGCGATGCTTCATGACTTCACCGTCGGCGGCGGCAAGGTCGCCTACGCGAACCGCTTCCTCGAAGGCCGCTCCTACCGGGCCGCCAAGGAGAAAGGCGAGATGGCCTATGGCGAGTTCGCGACCGATCCATGCCGCTCGCTGTTCAAGCGCGCACAGGCGTTTTTTGCCCCGGGGACGGCCTTCTCCGACAACGCCAGCATCAATGTGACCAAGCTCGGCGATCGCTTCATCGCGATGACCGAGACGCCGCTTCCGGTCGAGTTCGACCCCGACACGCTCGCCGCGGTTGGAGTGGGTCCGGCGTACGAGGTGCCCGGCCACCTGACGACGGCTCATCCGCACTGGGATCGCAACAGCGGCGCGATGCTCAACTATGCCGCGAAGCTCGGTGTCCGTTCTTCCTACCGCTTCTTCGAGCTCGGCGCCGACACCCCCGAGCCGACGGTGGTCGGCTCGGTGCCGGTTCGCGAACCCAGCTACATGCACTCGTTCGGCCTCAGCGAGCGCTGGTACGTGCTGGCTGAGTTCCCCTTCGTCGTCAATCCCCTGGACCTGGCGCGCCTCAACCGGCCCTACATCGAGAACTACCGCTGGCAGCCGGAGCGGGGCACCCGATTCACGCTGGTCGACCGCCACAGCGGCGAGGCCGTCGGCGGGTTCGAGACGGAGGCCTGCTTTGGCTTCCACCACGTCAACGCCTACGACGGCGCCGACGAGGTCATCGTCGACCTCTGTGTATTCCCTGACGCCACCGTGATCGAGGACCTCTACCTCGAGAGGCTGCGCGCCGGCAAGCCGATCCCGAGCGCCGAGCTGGTCCGCTTCCGGCTCGACCTCGACCGCAAGACGGTCGTCCGCAACTCCCTCAGCGAGCAGGGCCTCGAGCTGCCCCGCATCAATTACGAGCTCTGCAACACGCTGCCTCACCGGTACGTCTGGGGCATCGACACCGGCGACAGCGGTTGGATCGAGCAGATCGTCAAGGTCGACACGGATGACGGCAGCGCGATTCTCTGGTCGAGGCCCGGATGCACGCCGAGCGAGCCGGTATTCGTGGCCAGGCCCGGCGCCCGGGAGGAGGACGACGGCGTGCTGCTCTCGGTCGTGCTCGACAGCGAACGGGGCACTTCCTCCCTGCTCGTCCTCGATGCCAGCAACCTCGAGGAGATCGCCAGCGCCGAGGCGCCCCACCACATTCCGTACAGCTTCCACGGGCAGTTCTTCGGCGACTGAGGGAGTGCAGATTCAGTCAGCGCGGGAGCGGATCACGACGCGCGCGCCGCGCGAAGGGATCATCGTTACGTTGCGGTGC
>DATNGU010000153.1:0-4460 GCA_035605775.1 Solirubrobacterales bacterium
GGTAGCTCGACGGATCGAACTCGGTGCTGAGGCTGTCGATCAGCTTTTCCGCCATCTCCTGCTCTTTTTTCGCCACTTTCCCCTGCTTCTTGGGGAAGGCGTCGTCGAGCTCGGTGGCCGGCACGACCTCGTCGGCGAAGCGCATCGTGGTCAGGGTCAGCGCGCCGTCGCCGGGTCGCAGCGCGGCGAGGTGCTCCTTGTTGCGGAAGACGAAGCGGGCGATCGCCACCTTGCCCGATTCCTGCATCGCCCGAGCGAGCAGCGAGTAGGCCTTCTCGGCGCCCTCCGCCGGGCCCAGGTAGTAGGGGCTGTCGAAGTAGATCGGGTCGATCTGGTCGAGGTCGACGAAGTCCTGTACCTCGATCGCCCGCGTCTTCTCCGGCGCCAGCGCCGACATCTCGTCTTTGCTCAGCGGGACGTAGCGGTCGGGGGTGATCTCGAAGGCCTTGACGATCTCGCCGTAGGGGACCTCCTCCTCGGTGCCTTCGGCGACGCGCCGGTGGCGGATGCGAGCGCCGTCGGACTCGCGGATCTCGCGCAGCGATATGCCGCGCCGCGCCACCGCGCTGTAGAGCTTGACGGGCACGTTGAGTAGCCCGAAGCTGATCGTTCCGCTCCAAATCGCTCTTGCCATCAGCAGATCACCTACCCGGATTCTGGCAGCCGCGCACCGAGGGTCGTGGTGCGCGGCGTGTGGCGAGAGGCTTCTTGCGAGCCGTGCGGGATCATCCGTCCGTGCTGTTCGAGCTTCGTGACGTCAGTCTCGCCCGCGGCGGCCGCCAAGTCCTCGGCTCGGTCAACGCCGACCTTCATGCGGGCGCGACGGCGATCGTCGGCCCCTCGGGCAGCGGCAAGTCGACCCTGCTGCGGTTGCTCAACCGTCTCGCCGACCCCGACTTTGGCGCGATCACCTACCGCGACCTGCCGCTAGTCGAGTACGACCCATTGAAGCTGCGGCGCGAGGTCTCGCTGGTGCCGCAGCTGCCGTCGCTGCTGGAGGGAACGGTCGGCTCGAACTTGCGCTACGCCGCCGATCTAGCGGGGAAGGAGCTCGAGCCAGAGCGGTGTCTCGGTCTCGCCGGCCTCGACGCCGCGTTCGAGGAGCGCGACGTAAGCAGGCTCTCGGTCGGTGAGCAGCAGCGCGCGATGCTGGCCCGGGCGCTGGCCCAGCAGCCACGCGTGCTGCTGCTCGACGAGCCGACGTCGGCGCTCGACCACGCCGCGCGCGACGCGATCGAGGCGACCCTCGCCCAACTGCAACAGGAGCTGGAGATCTCCTTGGTGGTGGTCGGCCATGATCCCGAGCAGGCGCGGCGGCTGACCGATCGGGCGCTGCGCCTGCAGAAGGGCCGAGTCGTCGCCTGCGGCCCGCTCGAGGAGGCGCTGGCGTGACGACCTCGATCGACGTATCTCTCGGTCAGGTCGCCGCCGCCCTGACGCTTGTCGCTCTCGCGGCGGCGATCTCCTTCTGGCGGCGCACCGACCTCGAGCGCGACATCGTCGTCGCGACCGTCCGTTCCTTCGTCCAGCTGACCGCGATCGGCTACGCGATCAAGCTGATCTTCGAAGCCGACACGATCTGGCTGGTGGTGGCGCTGCTCTCGGCGATGGTTCTGTTCGGGGCGATCACCGCCCGCAGCCGGGCGAAAAAGGTTCCCGGTGCCTTCTGGCCGCTGCTGATCGGGCTGGCGATCGCGGCGGCGTCCACCCTTGGCCTGGTCGTCGCGCTGGGCATCTTCGAAGCCACCCCGCGCTACCTCGTCCCGGTCGGCGGCATGATGATCGGCAACGCGATGACCGCCTCCGCGGTGGCGCTCAACCGGCTCGGCGACGAGGTCGCCGACTCGCGGGCGCGGATCGAGGCGACCCTGGCGCTCGGCGCAACGGCGCGCGAGGCGGCGGCACCGTTCGTGCGGCGAGCTCTGCGCTCGGGGACCATCGCCCTGATCGACTCGACCAAGACCACCGGGCTGATCTTCTTCCCGGGCACGATGGTCGGCATGCTGCTGGCCGGTGCCGAACCGACCGACGCCGTCCGCCTGCAGCTGATCCTCCTCTACGCGCTGTTGGGCAGCACCGCGATCGCAGCTTTGGTCGCCACCGGCCTCGCCTACCGCAACTTCTTCACCCCAGCACAGCAGCTACGGGAGCTGGGCAACGAAGCGGCGGCCTGAGAGCTGGCTTGCGGGGCGGCCCGCCTACACTGATTCGGTGTCTCGGCAGCAGTTCCTGACGCTGGTCGCGACGATCCTCGGCTCGACGGTCGTCTTCCTCGACTCGACCGTGGTCAACGTTGCGCTGCCGGCGATCGCGAGCGACCTCGATGCCGGGTTGGCGGGGCAGCAGTGGGTCGTCGAGGCCTACATGCTGACGCTGGTCTCGCTGCTGCTGGTCGGCGGATCGCTCGGCGACCAGCTTGGGCGGCGGCGGATGTTCGTCTTCGGCCTAGTCGGCTTCGGCGCCACCTCGGTCCTCTGCGCGCTGGCGCCCTCGGTCGAGTTCCTGATCGGCGCCCGCGCCCTGCAGGGGATCGCCGGCGCGCTGCTGGTGCCCGGCTCGCTGGCGATCGTCGCGGCGACCTTCGAGGGGCCGGCGCGCGGCAAAGCGGTCGGCACCTGGACGGCCTGGACCGGAATCGCCACGGTCCTCGGCCCGGCCGGGGGCGGGGCGCTGGTCGAGGGGCTCTCCTGGCGGGCGATCTTCTGGGTCAACATCCCGCTGATCGCGGTCACCGTGGCGCTGACCCTGCACTCGGTGCGCGAGAGCCGCGACCCGGAGGCCTTTCGCGGCATCGACTGGCTCGGAATCGGCCTCTCGGCGGCCGGTCTGGCCGGCCCGGTCTTCGCCCTGATCGAGCAGCCGACCCACGGCTGGGGCGACCCGATGGTCTGGGTCCCGATGATCGTCGGCGTCGCCTGCTTCGTGCTGTTCGTGCTGCACGAGGCGCGCGCCCGCCACCCGATGCTCGACCTCGCGCTGTTCAGGATCCGCAACTTCTGGGTCGCCAACCTGACCACGCTGACGGCCTATGCCGGTCTGATCGGCGGGCTCTTCTTCGTCGGCCTCTTCCTGCAGCAGGTCGGAGGCTACACGCCGATCGAGGCGGGTCTGGCGACGACGCCGATCTCGCTGATCCTCTTCGTCCTCTCGCCGCGCTGGGGCAAGCTCGCCTCCGGCACCGGGCCGCGGCTGCCGATGTGCGCCGGCCCGATCGTCGGCGGGATCGGTTTGATCGGGCTGCTGCGAGTCGGGTCCGAGCCGAGCTACGTGACGGAAGTGCTGCCCGCGATCCTGGTCTTCGGCCTCGGCCTCTCGGCGACCGTGGCGCCGCTTACCGCGACCGTGCTCGACTCGGTCGAGGAACGCCATGTCGGCATCGCCTCCGGGGTCAACAACGGCATCGCCAGGGTGGCGGGGCTGCTCGCGATCGCCGTGCTGGGCGCGGTGATCTCGGCCAGCTTCGGGTCGACGCTCGACCGGAACCTCGGCGATCGACCGCTCGGCCCGGCCGCCGAGAACGCGGTCGTGGAGGCGAAGCGGCAACCGCTGGCGGTGCCGTCGACCGAGAACCTGCCGCCGCCCGCGGCCGCCCGCGTCGCGAGCGCATCGGCGGACGCCTCGACCTCGGCTTTCCACCTCGGCGTCCTGATCGCCGGCCTGCTGATGATCGCCGGCGGCATCGTCTCCGGCCTCTGGATCGAAAACCCACGCCGCCGGATCGAGGCGGTGGCGAGCCGCGGCTCGGCGCAAGCCGGCGAGTGCGGCCACGGCGCCGACGCCGATTGCGGCGAGGCCGAGCCGGTGGCGCCCGGCAGCGAAGCGCCGGCGCCCGAGCCCGCATAGGCTCCCCGCCCGTGAGCGCTCCCGTCATCTTCTCTGGCATTCAGCCGACCGGCAGCAAGCACCTCGGCAACTACATCGGCGCGATCCGCCAGTACGTCGAGGGGCAGGAGCGGGGCGAGCCGGCGATCTTCTGCATCGTCGACCTGCACGCGCTCTCGGTTGCCTTCGACCCGGTGGAGCTGCGCGAGCGGCTCTACGACACGACCGCGATCCTGCTCGCCGCGGGGCTCGACCCGAAGCGCTGCATCCTCTTTCGCCAGTCCGACGTGCGCGAGCACACCGAACTCACCTGGCTGCTGTCCGCGGTCACGTCGCACGGCGACCTCAACCGGATGACCCAGTTCAAGGAGAAGTCGGCAAAGCAGCGCGAGCTGGTCTCCGCAGCGCTCTTTCTGTACCCGGTTCTCCAGGTGGCCGACGTGCTCGCCTACAAGGCGGACGAGGTGCCGGTCGGCGAGGACCAGCGCCAGCACATCGAGCTCACCCGCGACCTCGCCGCGCGGTTCAACTCGCGCTTCGGTACGACGTTCACGGTGCCCGAGCCCTACATCCTCAAGGAGACCGCCAAGATCTACGACCTGCAGCAGGTCGAGAAGCAGATGAGCAAGAGCATCGGC
>DATNGU010000154.1:0-2771 GCA_035605775.1 Solirubrobacterales bacterium
TTCTTCGTCGACAAGCTGGTCGCGATGGGCGCTCGGATCACGCTTTGCGATCCCCATCGGGCGATCGTCAGCGGTCCGAGCCGTCTTCATGGCGAACGGGTGGAGAGCCCTGATATCAGGGCTGGGATGGCGATGCTCATCGCTGCCCTGGCAGCAGAGGGCAGCTCGGAGATCGGCAACATTCGCCAGATCGACCGAGGCTACGAGTCAATCGACGAGCGCCTGCGTGGCCTCGGGGCGCGCATCGAACGCGTCTCTGCAGAGATTCCCGCTTAGCAGGCTTTTCGCCGCCACTCTCGTAAGGTCCGTCGGATGATTCACCCGATCCCCCCAGGGACGCGCGACATCCTCCCCGACGAGATGCGGGAGCTGCGCCGCCTGCACCTCGCTCTGATCAAGGTGTTCGAGAGCCGTGGTTATGGCGAGGTGGCGACGCCCGCAATCGAGTACGACGAGGTGCTGGCGCGCGGCGACGGCCGTACCGCGGCTTCCGCTTATCGCTTTTTCGACGAGCGCGGCGACTTGTTGGCGCTGCGCTCCGACATGACCGTGCCAATCGCCCGCCTCGTCGCAAGCCGCTACTCCAGCGCAGAGCCACCGCTGCGGCTCTGCTACCTAGCCAATGCCTTCCGCGCCGTGCGGCCGCAGCGGGGTCAGATGCGTGAGTTCGCGCAAGCCGGGGTGGAGCTGATCGGCGCGCCGGCGCCGGGCGGAACCGCGGAGGTGGTCGAGGTGCTCGAGGCGGCTCTAGACGCAGCCTCGCTTAACCGAGCTGTGATCGGTCTCGGCGACGCCGACCTCTATCGCCAGCTCCTCGCCGAGTTCGGAATCGAGGGCGAGGCGCGCGATGCGGTCCTCGGCCGGCTAGCTGCCCACGATCTGGTCGGTCTCGAGGCTGAGCTGGCCGGACTGGGGGGGATCAGCGATAAGCAGGTTGCCACCTGCGTGGCTCTCTCGCAGCTGCGCGGTGGCCGTGAGGTGCTCGACGAGGCGCGCTCTCTGGGTGGCGCCGCGGTCGAGCGCGCGACTGCCCGGATTGGTGAGACCTTTGAGGCACTGGAGGCGCGCGGGGCCGCCGAGCGGGTGCAGATCGACCTCGGCCTGCTGCGCGACCTCGGCTATTACAGCGGCGCCATCCTCGAGGTCTACGACCCCGCCCTCGGCCATGTGCTGGGCGGCGGCGGGCGATATGACGAGCTGCTCAAGCGCTTCGGCGTCGATTTGCCGGCAGCGGGATTCGCCCTCTATCTGGAGCGGGTCCACGTCGCCCAGATGGAGGAGTCGCGGGGAGGCGTCGGTTCGTGAGCGTCGAGGTTGCGGGAATGGGCCACGCCAAGGCCGAGGGACCGCTGAAGCTGGCGGTGCCACGCGGGGCTCTGCTCGGCGAGACGCTCGACGTGCTTGATGCGATCGGGATCGACACCACCGAGGTGCGTGGGGAGTCGCGCGCGCTGATCTTCGAGGGCGCGGAGGTATCGCTGGTCACGATGCGACCCTCGGACGTGCCCACCTATGTCGAGGCGGGCGCCGCCGACGTCGGCATCACTGGCAAGGACGTGCTGCTCGAGCAGTCCGACCGGGTCGTCTACGAGCTGCTTGACCTCGGCTTCGGCCGCTGCCGCATGGTCCTCGCCGGACGCAAGGGCGACGAGCGCCTGGGCGAGTCACAGCGCCGCCTGGGAATGATGCGAATCGCCACCAAGTACCCGCGAATCGCCGAACGCCACTTCGAGGTGACCGGCCGCCAGGTCGAGGTGATCGAGGTCAAGGGGTCGATCGAGCTGGCGCCGCTGATCGGGCTTGCCGACGGCATCGTCGACCTGGTCGCGACCGGCCGCACCCTGGAGGAGAACAACCTCGAGGTGCGCGAGGAGATTGTCGAGTGCACGGCTCGTTTCGTCGCCAACCGTGTCGCCCACAAGCTGCGCGCGGGGGAGATCGATGGGCTGACCGCGAAGCTGCGTGAGGCGACGGCGCGATGAAGGTACGACGCTTCGAGTGGGAGGGGGCGGTGGACACCGCCGCCCAGATGCGGGGGTGGGCGACCGAACTATCCGAAGAGATTGACGTCGGCAATATCTGGCACGACGTCGTTGACAGAGGCGATGACGCCGTGATCGAGCTCACCAATCGTTTCGACGCCACCGAGCGGGCGCGGGACACGTTGCGGGTTGACATTGCTCAGGCCGAGCTGGCACTTGACGGAATCGACCCGGCAATCCGCGAGGCAATGGAGATCGCCGCGGTCAATATTCGCTCCGTAGCCGAGGCCCAGCTTCCCTCCGATCCAGCTCCGGTCGAGCTTCCCCAGGGGCAAAACGTGACCGTTCGGGATGTAGCGGTCGGCGCCGCCGGCATTTACGCACCAGGTGGCCGCGCCGCATACCCTTCCAGCGTCTTGATGTGCGTCATCCCGGCGCAAGTCGCCGGAGTCGACCGGATCACGCTCGCGTCGCCGCCAAACCCCGACGGCAACCTGAACCCACTGGTGCTCTCTGCTGCAGCGCTTTGCGGGGTCGAGGAGATCTACGCGGTGGGGGGTGCCCAGGCGATCTTCGCGCTCGCCTACGGCACCGAGACGATCGCGCCGGTCGACGTCATCGCCGGCCCCGGCAATGCCTGGGTGCGCGAGGCGAAGCGGACCGTGTACGGCCAGGTCGGGATCGACTCGCTCGCCGGCCCCTCGGAGCTGATGCTCGTCGCCGGCCACGACACCGACCCCAAGTGGGCCGCCCTTGACCTCTGCTCCCAGGCCGAGCACGGACTCGACA
>DATNGU010000155.1:0-13213 GCA_035605775.1 Solirubrobacterales bacterium
GTAGCTGGTCGCCGCGAACTCCCTGCTCTTCCGCGACGAGCTCGTAGAGCAGCAGAAGCAGGGAGGCGGGCGCGTTGATCGTCATCGACGTGGAGACTTCTGCGAGCGGAATCTGATCGAAGAGCAGCTCCATGTCCGCGATCGAGTCGATCGCCACCCCGGTGCGTCCGACCTCTCCCGTGGCGCGCGGATCGTCGGAGTCGTAGCCGAGCTGGGTCGGCAGGTCGAACGCAACGGACAGCCCGGTCTGACCGTGCTGCAAGAGATAACGGAAGCGCCGATTCGTCTCCTCTGCGGATGCGAACCCCGCGTACTGCCGGATCGTCCACGGACGTCCGCGGTACATGTCCGGATACGGGCCGCGCGTGAACGGGAACTCGCCCGGAAGCTCTAGCTCCGCGGGCGCGTCCTCGGCGGTGTAGACAGCCTTGACCTCGATGTCCGAGTCGGTGTGCCGCTCATCGCCAGTGGTCGCCACGCCCGAATCGTACGCGGGCGGACGGGGCGACCTACTTGTAGCGGTAGACGATCCGGCCGCGGTTGAGGTCGTAAGGCGAAAGCTCGATCTTCACCCGGTCGCCGGGGAGGATGCGGATGTAGTGGCGGCGCATCTTGCCCGAGATATGACCGAGGACCTCGTGGTCGTTGTCGAGTTTGACGCGAAACATCGTGTTGGGGAGGGCCTCGGTGATCTCGCCCTCCATCTCAATCTTCTCCTCTTTGCCCATGCGGCGCGGAGCGTACCTGACGGTTCAGTCAGCCGCGCAACCGGCGCGCATGCTCGATCGCCTCAGCGGGCGTGCTCACCTCGCCCGCGTAGCGGGCAGCCTCCAGCTCGGCCATCAGGTCACCCAACTCTGGACCGGGCTCGATTTCAAGCTCAGCAGCGAGCTCACCGCCGCGCAGCAGCGGTGCCGGTGGACCATCGCGATGCCAGTCGAGCGCCGCGGCGAGCATCTGCCGGGCCAGGCTCAGATGGGCCTCGATCGCCTCCTCGGTCGCAAACGGACCACTGCCGCGAGCGGAGAGCCGGTCGGCGACGGTGAGCAGGGTGACGTCGGCAGCGACAGGCTCGGTCGCCCGCAGGTACTCGTGGACGCGGCGCGGCGGCAGCGGTGCCTCGTGGACGAGAAAGCCGAGGCGCAAGTGGTGCAGGGTCAACGCTTGCAGATGCCGGGTCAGCCGCTGGCTGGCGCGCAAGCGACGGCAGAGCCCAGCGACAATCTCGGCGCCGACGGAATCGTGGCCGATGAAGGTAACGTAGCCATCCCGCTCGCCCCGGGTCGCCGGCTTGCCGATGTCGTGCAGCAGAGCCCCGAAACGCAGCGCGGTGGCGCGATCCATCTCGTCGGCCAGTGGCTCGGCGAGTAACTGACCCGCGTCGGCGGCACGCTCACCGGCGAATCGCTCGAGGTCAGCCTCCACCTCGAGCATCTGCTCCAGCACGGCCAGGGTGTGGCCGTGGACGTCGAGGTGATGGTTGGGGCCCTGCTCGACTCCACGCAGCGCCTCCAGCTCCGGCAGTACGGCCGCGGTGAGGCCGAGTTCGTCGAGCAGCGCCACCCCGCGCAGGGGATCGGGGCCGCCAAGCAAGCGTCGTAGCTCGGCGAGCTGCCGCTCGCCGGCCGGGTCAGCGGCGTGCCGCGCTTCGGACCTAGCGAGGGCAAGGGTGCCCCCCTCGACCTCCAAACCGAGGTCGGCGGCAAGGCGGGCAGCGCGCAGCAGCCGCAGCGGATCCGCCTTGAAGCTGCCCTCAGCGACCACCCGCAGCAATCGCCGCTCCAGATCCTGCAACCCCCCGAAGGGGTCGATCGGCTCGGCCCCCGATAGCGGGATCGCGACTGCCCCGAGGGTGAAGTCGCGCGCCGCCAGGTCGGCCTCGATCGTCTCACCACGCAGTGCGGTGGCATCGACCTGCCAGGAGCGGTCGCGAGAGACCGCGCGCCAGGTTGCGAACTCGGCTGACAGCTCGAAAGCGTGCCCGTCCCCCTCGCGCGCGATCGCCTTCGCGGTCGCAGCGGGATCGCCGCTGACGGCGAGGTCCAGATCGGTTACGTCACGGCCGAGCGCCGCATCGCGCACCGCGCCGCCGGCGATCCAAGTCCCCGGATCACCCTCCAGCGCCCGCCGTGCCAAGCCGACCAGGGGCGAGGCGCCGAGACGGTCGGAGAGAGTCACTCCTCGATCCTGGGGACGCGGGCCGAAATCCCGCACGTGATCTCGTAGTTAATCGTGTCCATTCGTCTGGCCAGATCCTCGGCGAGAATCGTCTCCTCCCCCTGCGAGCCGATCAATACGGCCTCCTCGCCTGGTTCGATATCGGTTGCCGGACCGAGGTCGACGGTCACGTTGTCCATCGAAACCGTGCCTACCAGCGGGAAGCGGCGGCCGCCGACCAAGATCTCGGCGTTGTTGGAGAGGCCGCGCCGCACCCCGTCGCCGTAGCCGAGCGGCAGCACGCCGACGCAGGTCTCACGCTCGGCCCGCCAGGTCTGCCCGTAGCCGGCGCTATCGCCTGGCCCAAAGCGCTTCACGTCCGCCACGTAGGAGTGCAACGAGAGTGCCGGCCGAAGTCGCCGCTCCGCGGGATCGCCCTGGAAGGGATCGAGCCCGTAGACCGCGACGCCACAGCGCGCCATGTCGAAGTGCGAGCGGCGGTCGCGGAAGACGGCGGCGCTGTTGGCGGCGTGGACGGTGACCTCGGGGAACTCGTCCTTCGCCGCGGTCGCCACCGCGGCAAAACGATCGAGCTGCTCGGCGAAGAACTCGGAGTCCGGCTCGTCGGCGGTCGCCAGGTGGGTCCATACCCCGACCGGCTCCAGGCTGGGGCTCTCGGCGCAGGCGCGCAGCAGCGACAGCACCTCGGCCGGGTCGCGATTGCCAAGCCTGCCCATGCCACTGTCGTGCTTGACGTGGACTCGAGCCGGGCGTCCGTGGGCCCGGGCGCGGGCGGCGACGAAATCGAGGAACCCGTGCCGCCAGACCGCGATCTCCGAGCCGGCCTCGAGCGCGGTGTCCAACTCCTCGGGGGCAAGAGCGCCCATCGTCAGCAGGGGAACGTGGGCAAGGCGCCGCCCAATCCGCTCGGCCTCGGTTGCCGTCGCCACGGCGAGCCTCGTTGCGCCGCCCTCCAGCGCCGCCCCCGCGCAGGCGAGGTCTCCGTGGCCGTAACCGTCGGCCTTGACCACAGCGCACAGCTCCGCCCCCGGATCCAGCTCGGCCTTGAGGCGCGCGCAGTTGTCCCGCACCGCGCCGAGGTCGATCCGGGCGGCCGCCCGCACCATGCTCAGCTCTCGACGAGCGCGGCCAGCGCGTCGGCCCGCGTGACCATTCCAACGAGACGGCCGTCGCTATCGACCACGGGGAGATGATTGTGGTGCTCGTCAGCGATCCTCCTCGCCACCGTCTCGACGCTTGCGTAATCGTTGACCACGACGGGATCGGGGGTCATCAGCTCCGAGACCTTGGTCGCGAACGCCTTGTCGAGCCGCTTCTCGAAGCCCTTCATCGAGCCGACGAAGACGATGCCACCCATGATGTTGAGGTAGTGGGGCAGATGCAGGTCCGACTCCTCGTCGCCGAGGACCAGATCGGACTCGCTGACGATGCCGACCACGTGACCTTCGTCGTCGACCACCGGGATCGCCCCCTTGTCGGTCTTCGCCAGCAACTCGATCGCAGTGCGGGCGTCGGCGCCCGGGGAGACGCTCGGCACGGCGCTGTCCATGATCTCCGCGGCGGTCTTCATCTCGGCGAGATTATTCGACAGGGGTGTCGGGAAGCATCCCCACCGGGATCGAGTCGATCACGTCGGTGGCGATCATCGACTCGGCGGCGCCGATGCGGACCGCCGCGTCGCGTCCAGCCCGGACATGGGCGATGACCCCCGCGCAGGCGGCGGCGAAGGGCTCGAGGCCGCGGGCGAGCAACGCGGCGACGACGCCGGAGAGGACGTCGCCGGTGCCGGCGGTGGCGAGCCCTGGCGCAGAAAGGGCGTTGACGGCAATCCGCTCGCCATCGGTGACGATCGTGTCGTCCCCCTTCAACACGACGACCGCATCCGCCGCCCGCGCCGCTTCGCGCGCCGCGGTGAGGCGGTGCGCCGCGACCTGCTCCGAAGAGCGACCTAGCAGGCGGCCCAACTCGCCGGCGTGCGGAGTGAGCACGGTCGGCGCCTCGCGCGCGGCGACCCGTTCGAGCTCGCCGGCGAAGGCATTGAGACCGTCGGCGTCAAGCACGAGCGGCGCCTCTATCCTCACCAAAGCCTCGCGCGCCAGCTCGACCGAGCCGGGGTCACGACCGAGACCGGGACCGAGAACGCCGGCCGCGGCGCGCTCGAAGGCGCGCAGCAGGGGCTTAAGCGAGGCCGGGGAGAGGCAGCCGTCGCCGCCCGGGCAGCCGACCGACATCACCTCCGGCTGTCCCTGCGCAAAGATCGCCTCCAGGTCCGCCGGCACGGCGACGGTCGCATAGCCAGCGCCGGCGCGGATCGCCCCCCGGGAGGACATCTGCACCGCCCCGGTCAACCCCCGCGAGCCGCCGGCGATCGTCACCTGTCCGGAGCTGAACTTGGTCGAGCGCACCCCGCGGCGCGGCGCCAGCTCCAGCACGGATGCATCGATGCTGCCTGCCGCGGGCTCACCGGGCGCCTGGTCCGGGATCCCGATCGGCGCCACCCGCAGCTCGCCCGTGTGCCACTTGCCTGGGGCGACCCGGTGGCCGAGCTTGGTGGCGTGGAAACTGACGGTGACATCTGCCTCGACCGCGGCGCCGGCAACCTCACCCGTTGAGGCGTCTACACCAGAGGCGATGTCGCAGGAGACGACCGGCGCCGCGCAGGCGTTGATCGCCTCGATCGCCGCCCGGGCGGGCGGTCGAGGCTCGCCCGAAAAACCGGTGCCGAAGATCGCGTCAACGACGGCGCCGGAACCGGCCAGGCGCCGGTCGAGGTCGACCTCGACCCGCTCGGCCGCAAAGCGCTCCAGGTTGGCTGCGGCGTCGCCGCTCAGATCCTCCCCCGGCCAGAGCAGCAGGGCCTCGGTCGCGAATCCAGCCTCCGCCAGGTACCGGGCGGCAACCAGCCCGTCGCCGGCGTTGTTCCCCTTGCCGCAGACGACCCGCACCGGACCCTGCGGCGCCAGCTCGCCGACCGCGTCGGCCACGGCCCGCCCGGCGGCCTCCATCAGCTCCAGCGACGGGACCCCCATCTCCTCGATCGCCCAGGCGTCGACGGCCCGCATGCCGTCGGCGTCGTAAAGGGGGTTGAGCCAGGGCTCCATCGGCGCCTCAGCTTAGGCGTCGAAGAGGGAGCCAGCGTCAATCGCCGGACCCCGGTCTTTGATCCGGTCGTGTATTTCGAGTAGCGGATCCGCCGCTTCGTAGTAGGCGCCGCGCTTCTCGCCGTGCTGTCTGATCAGGCCCGCGCGGACCATCGCACCGAGATCGTTGGTCGCGGTCTGCTTCGAGATCTTGACCAGCTCCGCGCTCTCGACGCTCTTTCGGTGCGAGGAGTTGCGAATCCGCAGCCCCGTCACAGCATCGAAGAGACTACTGACCACTCGCTCGGGCAAGTCGTGCTTCTCGCGAAGCTCGTCGACCGCGACCCAGATCCGCTCCGATTCCCTGATGCGCACGAGAACGCTCGCCGCCTGGATGTAGTGCGCCCGCAAGCAGAAGCGGACCCACGGACGCGCATCGAGCTCGGGGTTCCAGGCGCCTTGCCCGACCTTGGTCAGAATGTCGTAGTAGGCCTGGGTATGGGCCCCGAGGTACTCCTCGATGCTCATCCACTCCGGCGACAGAATCCTGTCCCGGGCCAGAGCCAGCGTCTGTAGGCAGCGGGCCATGCGACCGTTCCCGTCGCGGAAGGGATGGATCATCACCAGATTGAGGTGTGCCATCGCCGCGCGAACCATGGGTGGTACATCCTCATGTGCCTGAAGCTGACCGATCAGCTTGTCGATCAACTCCGGCACCGCCTCCTGCTCTGGCGCTTCGTAGACGATTTCCCTCGTCGCGTCGTTGCGAACCCAGATCGGGCCAGGGCGCCAAAGCCCCGGACTCGCGTCGAGCGAGTACTCGGTGATCATGAAGTGCAGACTGCGAATCAGCGCTGAGGAATATTCGAAGTGCGGGTCGCTCGCGAGTTGAAGCACATATGTCATCGCCCGCCGGTAGCCGAGCACCGCGAGCCAATCGCGCTCCTGCGCTTCGGTCGGCTCGTCGCCTTCGACGGCGGCCAGCGCATCCTCGATCGAAACGTCGTACCCCTCGATGCTGTTCGAGCCCTGTATCGCGCGTGCACTGAGCACTCGGCGAACCGAACCCACCCACCGACGCGGCTCCGCCACCCGATAGCGAAGCTGCCGCCGCAGATCCTCGATGCGCTCGAGCGCGGCTAGCTCAGGCGCATCCACCTCGGGCATCTCGTAGATCGCCAGTCCATCTGATCGGGTTTGAATTTGGGAATCCATCAACTTTGATTGTGAAACAATCAAAGCTCTTTGTCAATGATGCATTTAAATGTTCATTTAAACTCCCAAACTGGGCACTGGCGAGGCACCTGCGGCCTGCGTGCAAGTTCGCACTTGAATGCGACCGCTACTTCAAGCCCACGATTAGCCTCGCCGTGGCCAGGTCGCCCTGGGTGGCGGAGCCGAGCGCGAGGAAGCTGATGTTCTTCAGGTACTTCCTCGCTTCGTCGAAGCCACTCTCGGAGACGAGCGAGTCAGCGAGGCGCAGTGCGGCTGGACCATCGGCGAAGCCACTGATCGGGGTCTCGCCGAGCGCTTCGACCGCGTCGCTGTAGCTGGGACTGTCGGAGAGGGTCTTGCCCGAATCCGACGCCAGGCCGCTCAGGGTCGCCGGCAGGCCATAGCCGATCGCGATGCGCCCTTCCTTGGCGGCGACGACGATCGGCTTGCTGCCAAGTTCCGGACTGCGGACCGAGAAGCCGCTGTACTTGCCGCCCAGCGCAGTCACTCCGGGAACGTCGGCGCTGCGAAGCAGGAGGCCGAGGTTGGAGATCGCGTTGGTCGCCTTGGAATCATTGGAAGTCAGCACCAGCGCACCGCCGAGACTGCTCTCGCTGTGGCCGACCGCGAACGCCCCGGCGTCCTGCAGCGAGCCAGTGATCCCTTCCAGGTCGATGCCGGCTTCCTTCAGGCCCTTCTTCAATTCGTTTGGCGGAATCGTGCCGGGGATCCCTTCCTCGTCGAGGCTGTCGAGCGCTTCGTCCAGCTGCTTGCCGAAACCGGAGACCGCGAAGGCGGCGAACGAGTCGGCCGGCAGTGAGCCGAGCAGCGACGAGGCGTCGCCGGTCGGCGCTTCCTGGCCGCCGAGATCGCTGCTGATTTCGACCTCGACCTGATCGGCGCCCGGCACGATGCTGGCCACAGCCGTCGCTTCGCTTGGATCGATGCCCGCGTTCTGCAGGATCTGGCGGGCCTGGGGGTCGATCTGGCCACCCGACTGGTCGATCAGACCGCCGACGTCGACGTAGACGTCGGCGAGGCTGGCCTCGGAGGCCGCCGAGGTCGCATCCGCGAAGGTGTCTTCGCCGGCGAGGGAATCGCCCTGGGAGGCGTCGACCGCATCCTTGAAAGGCCGCTCGCCTTCGGCGACGACGAGGAAGTCGCCGACGACCCCAATCGCGGTTTCGTCGGACCCGCCGAACTCGTACTCGATCCCCTCGTAGGAGGCGCTGCGGTAGGGATCGTCGCTGGCCTCGATCTGGGTATCGACGAACTCCTGAGTCGCGGCCGTGTCGGTGGACTCGACGATCACGCCGCCGTCGCCGAGATCGCCGTCCTCGAGCTTCTCGAAGAAGACGCCTGCCCTCTCGCCCAGCCAAGGCTCGACTTCCTTGGCGTAGTCGAACGGTTCGCCGTCGTCCTGCGCTGAGCTTTCGAGCTCGGAGACGACGAAGTCGCCAAGGTTGTCGATCCCGGCAACCTGCTTGGCGACCGCGTCGGTGTTCGCCTTCAGTTCGCCGGAGGGATGCACGGCGCCTTCGACGAAGACCGGCGAGCCGGGAGGCGCGAGGGAGGCTACGTCGGAGCCCGACGAATCGCCTCCGCTACAACCGGCGGCAAGGGCAGCGAGAGCGGCCAGGACGAGCGCCGCGAAGAGGGGACGAGGCTTCATGCGGCGGGCATCCTACCCGGGTAGTTACTCGACCGTCACCGTCTTGGCCAGATTTCGGGGCTGGTCGACGTTGAGACCGCGGGCCCGGGCGATGCCGTAGGCGAGCAGCTGCAGTGGCAGGATCGCCAGGATCGGCTGCAGGATCCAGTCGCTGCGAGCGACCTCGATCGTCTGGTCGGCGACCTCGCCGACCCGCTCGCAACCCTCCGTCGAGATAGCGATCGCCCGGGCGCCGCGGGCGCGCACCTCTTCGACGTTGGACAGCACCTTGTCGAGGACGGGGCTCTCGTTCGCCACGCAGACGACAGGCGTCGACTCGTCGAGCAAGGCGATCGGGCCGTGCTTCATCTCCCCCGCCGCGTAGGCGTCGGTCGGGATGTAGGAGATCTCCTTCAGCTTCAGCGCCCCCTCGAGGCAGACCGGGAGGCCGATGTGGCGGCCGAGGTAGAGGAAGAACTGCTGATCCGCATACGCCGCCGCGACCTCGCGCACCTGCTCCTCGCTGCCCGCCAGGGTCTCGTCGATCTTCGAGGGAAGCTGCTTCAGCTCGGCGACCAGCTCCGTCAGCCTCTCCGCCGGCAAGGTCTCGCGCAGCTCGGCCAGCCGCAGCCCGATCAGGTACATCGCGGCACCCTGGGCGACGAAGGTCTTGGTCGCCGCGACGCTGATCTCCATCCCCGCACGCGTGTAGAGGACAGCGTCGGCGTCGCGGGTCGCCTGGCTGCCCATCACGTTGGTGATCGCCAGGACCTTGGCGCCGCGCTCGCGGGCCAGGCGCATCGCGGCCAGCGTGTCGGCGGTCTCACCCGACTGGGTGATGCCGATCACCAGGTCGCCCGGACCGACCACCGGGTTGCGGTAGCGGTACTCGGAGGCGATGTCCATCTCGACCGGCACCCGCGACCACTCCTCGATCGCGTAGCGACCGAGGAGACCGGCGTGGTAGGAGGTGCCGCAGGCGACGATCACGACCCGCTTCAAGCCGCGCAGGTAGGAGTCGTCGAGGTCGACCTCGGAGAGATCGACGCCATTGTCGCCCGGCAGCCGGTCGGCGATGGTTTCGGCAACCGCGTCGGCCTGTTCGTAAATCTCCTTCAACATGAAGGTCTCGTAGCCGCCCTTCTCGGCAGCCGCCTCGTCCCAGGTGATCTCTTCGGCCTCGCGCTCGACCGGGTGGCCCTCGGCGTCCGTGATCTCGACCCCCGAGGCGTCGATCGTCACCACCTCGCCGTTTTCGATCGCGACAGCGGTGCGGGTCTCGGCGAGGAAGGCCGGGATCGCCGAGGCGAGGAAGCTCTCGCCCTCGCCGACGCCGGCAACCAGCGGGCACTCCTTGCGCGCGCCCACCAGCAGGCCCGGCTGATCGGCGTGCATGGCGACGAAGGCATAGTGGCCGCGAAGCTCGGCGTAGGCGGCGCGAACGGCGGCGGCGAGATCGCCGTCGTAATGGTCGGCGATCAGGTGGGCGACCACCTCGGCATCCGTTTCGGAGCTGAACTCCTGCCCCTCGGACTCGAGCCGGGCGCGCAGCTTGGCGTGGTTCTCGACGATCCCGTTGAGGACGATGTGGACGCGATCCGAGCTGTCGCTGTGGGGGTGCGCGTTCTCCTCGGTGACGCGGCCATGGGTTGCCCAGCGGGTGTGCGCGACACCGGTCGTCGCCGCCAGCGCCGCGACCGCGAGGCCACCGCCGTCGGCGTGCTCCTGCATCGCCGCCCGCAGGTTGGCGAGGTTGCCGACGGCGCGCACGCTGTCGACCCGACCGTCCTCGATCACCGCGACCCCGGCCGAGTCATAGCCGCGGTATTCGAGCTTCTCGAGGCCGGCGACCAGGAGGTCACGGCAGGGGCGAGCCCCGACATATCCGACGATTCCGCACATAGGAGGCCGTCAAGGGTAGACGGTGGTCCGCCTCAGCCCAGCTCCTGGACCACCAGGCCGGCAAGGCGCTTGCAGACCGCGTCGGCCTCCTCCGCGCTCGGCGCCTCGACCATCACCCGGACAAGTGGCTCGGTGCCGGAGGGGCGCAGGAGGACGCGGCCGCGGCCCTCCAGCTCGGCGGCCTCACGCTCGACCGCCTCCCAGACCGCGGTGGCGCCGGCGATCGCCCCGCGGTCGGCAACCTCGACATTGACCAGGATCTGCGGCAGCTTCTCCATCGCCTCGACCGAGGCGAGGTCGCGACCGCGCAGCTCGCGCATCGTCATCAGCGCCGCCGCGATCCCGTCGCCGGTCGCGGCGAAGCGCGTGTCGATGATGTGGCCGGATTGCTCGCCGCCCAGCGCCCAGCCGCGATCGCGCAGCTCGTCGAGGACGTAGCGGTCGCCGACCTTGGTGACCGCGACGTCGATCTCGGCCTCCTCCATCGCCTGGTGGAAGCCGTAGTTGCTCATCACCGTCACCGCTACGCCACCGTCAAGCTCGCCCCGGGCGGCCATGCCCCGAGCCAGCAGCGCGATCAGCTCGTCGCCGTCGTGAGCCCGACCGCCGCCGTCGACCGCCAGCACCCGGTCGCCGTCGCCGTCGAAGGCGAAGCCGATCGCGGCACCCGAGGAGGCGATGTGCGCGGTGAGATTGTCGAGATGGGTGGAGCCGCAACCGTCGTTGATGTTGCGGCCGTCGGGCTCGACCGCGATCGCCTCGACCTCGGCACCGAGCCGCTCGAAGATCGCCGGGGCGACGCGGTAAGTGGCGCCGTTGGCGCAGTCGAGCGCGACCTTGACGCCGGAAAGGTCGAGTGGAAAAGCGGCCTGGAGGGCCCGCAGGTAGTCCTCGACGCCGCCGTTCAGCTCGCGAACATGGCCCGGCGAGGCTGGCCGCGGGCCAGCCTCGAGCAGGGCCTCGATCCTCGCCTCGACCTCGTCGCCGAGCTTCGTCCCGACGCCGCTGAAGAACTTGATGCCGTTGTCCCGGTAGGGGTTGTGGGAGGCGGAGACGACAGCGGCGAGGTCGAGGCCCAGACGGCGGACCAAGACAGCGGCAGCGGGGGTCGGCAGAACCCCGCCGAGCAGCGCGTCCCCCCCGGCCTCGGCGACTCCGGCCGCCAGCGCCGCTTCCAGCATCGGGCCGGACTCGCGCGTGTCTCGGACTATCAGCACCTGGGGGCGCTTGACCTCCAGGGAAGCGGTCGCGGCACGCCCCAGGGCAAGCGCCAGCTCGGCGGTGAGGAACGTTCCAGCCTCCCCTCGGACCCCGTCGGTTCCGAAGAGCTTGCGCTCCGTGGTCACACCGACCTCGTCAGCGCTTGGAGAACTGCGGCCGCTTGCGCGCCTTCTTCAGCCCCGCCTTGCGCCGCTCCTTGGCGCGCGCGTCGCGGGTGAGAAAGCCACGCCGCTTCAGCTCGCCGCGCAGCTCGGGATCGACCTCGAGCAGTGCCCGGGCGATGCCGTGACGCATCGCGCCGGCCTGGCCGCTGACACCGCCGCCGTGGACCCTGACCCGAACGTCGACGCTGCTCTCATAACCGGTGATCGTGAGTGGCTGGCAGGCAGTCGTCTGATGGAGGGGGCGCGGGAAGAACTCCTCCAGAGGGCGCCCGTTGACCTCGATCTTGCCGCCGCCAGGCAGCAGGGTGACGCGGGCGATCGCGTTCTTGCGTTTGCCGGTCGCCAGATAGCGCGAGTCGCCCTCCATCTTGGCCGGGGCGCGGCTCGTCGCCTGCTCCTCCTCGGAGTCGGCGGTCAGCGCGGCCTCGCGCCGCGCCCGCTCCTCCTCCTCGGCTTCCTTGCGCGCCTTCTCCTCAGCGCTCAGCGGCCGCTCGTCGGACTCGACGGCGATCGGCTCCAGATCCGCCCCGGGAATTGCATCCTTCTTCTTCTCAGCCTTGGGCTCCTCAGCCTCCTCGACGACCTCAGCCTCCTCGACGACCTCGGGCTCCTCCACGGCCTCGGGCTCAACCTCCTGCTCAGCAGCAGCAGGCTCCTCCTCAGGCGCGTCGTCCTGCGTCTCCTCCTGCTCCGCCACGGGAGCCTCAGCGGACTCCTCCGCAGGCCCAGCATCCTGGTCCTCAGACGTCTCACCCGCGGGTGGCGTGGAGGGTTGTCCCTCCGGCGGGCGAGCCGGAGGGCTGCCCTCCGCGACAGGACCCGCGGTTGACGCCTCCGAACCCTCGGTCGAAGTGTCCTCAGGCTGGTCCTGCGAAGTCTCGTTCTGCGGCTCGTCTGCCATCACTTGATCTCCATCGGCTGTGGTTTCTGCGCCGCGTGCGGGTGATCCGGGCCGGCGTAGACCTTGAGCTTGGTCAGCTGCTGGCGGGCGAGGCGGTTACGGGGGAGCATTCCCTTTACGGCCTTGCGGATCACCTCCTCGGGGCGGCGGTCGAGCATCTCGGCCAGGGTGCGGGACTTGATCCCGCCCGGGTAGCCGCTATGGCGCCAGTAGCGCTTCTGCTCCATCTTTTTCCCGGTCACCCGGATCTTCTCCGCGTTGACGACGACGATGAAGTCGCCGGTGTCGACATGCGGGGTGTACTCGGGCTTGCGCTTGCCCCGCAACGCGTCGGCGATCCGGGTCGCCAGCCGGCCCAAGGTTTGGCCCTCGGCATCGACGACGTACCAGTCTCGCTGGCGGTCGGCGGGGGTGGCGACGTAGGTCTTCATCGTGCAAAAACCGCGCGGAGCACCCAGCGCGGCCGGCGGATCATAGCCGTCCGCGGGTTTTGCGACCACGTGACCGGATTGGCGCATATACTGCCGCGCCAGCAATGCCGAATCCCGTCCGGGCAACCGGGTGGGAGCGGAGGAACCGCAGGGACCCTTGCAGGTCCCAGGGGCGAATCGGACGAAAACGATCCGTAGCGCATCTCTTTCAGCGCGAGCCCGACAGCTAACTCCGCAGGCGAACGAAAGAGAGGGCACGTGGCACGGAGTGCTTGGCTGGTTGGATTTGTCGTGACGATCGCCATGGCGGCGGTCCTGGTAGGCCCTGCCGCAACGGCCTCGGCACTGACCGGCGGCGCCCCCACCCCGGCGGGCGCCCCACCGCCTCCACCCAGTCGCGGCGGCGCGCCCGATCCCGCGCCGAGCACCGGGTCGACCTTGACGCTGGTCTCGGCAACCGCCTCCCCGCA
>DATNGU010000156.1:0-2203 GCA_035605775.1 Solirubrobacterales bacterium
CGGAGACCTACGAGACTCGCGACAAGCTCGCCGAGCACCTCGGCGTGGAGTTCGACCGCTTCCACAATCTGACCCTCGAGGAGCAGGCCGCCAAGTACGGTGACGAGCTCTGGAAGAGCGACCCCGACGCCTGCTGCGGGCTGCGCAAGGTCGAGCCGATGCGCCGCGCCCTTTCTTCCGTAGACTGCTGGCTCGCCGGCGTCCGCCGTGAGGACTCCAAGAGTCGCGCCAAGACCCCCAAGTTCACTTGGGACAAGCGATTCGAGCTATGGAAGCTGAACCCGATCGCGGACTGGTCCGAGCGCGACGTCTGGAACTACATCCGTGAGCACCACCTCCCGTACAACCCGCTGCACGATCAGGGCTACCCCTCGATCGGCTGCACCCACTGCACCAAGCCGGTCGGGCCTGGCGGCTCGCCGCGCGCCGGTCGCTGGGCGGGTCTCGAGAAGACCGAGTGCGGGATCAACTAGCGGCCTTCACGCGCGCCTCCGACATACCTTCTGAGCCCTGAACTCCCCGAACGATTGGTGATACCCCCGCATGAGCGAGACGATGACTGAGCTTTCCCTGACCCTTGACGAGCGCCACACGGCGGACTTCGAGATGATCGGCAACGGTGGCTTCGCGCCGCTGACCGGCTTCCAAGGTTCCGCCGACTGGGAGCGCGTCTGCGCCGAGATGCGCACCGTCGACGGTGACTACTGGCCGATCCCGATCACCCTGGCGACCGACCTCGAGTGCGAGGTCGGCGACACGATCGCGCTGTCGAGCGACGAAGGCAAGCCGTTGGGGCGGATCAAGGTCGAGGAGATCTGGGAGCGCGATGCCAAGAGTGAGGCAGAGCGGGTCTACGGCACCACCGACGAGGCCCACCCCGGGGTCGCCGCGATTTACGAGGAGGGCAGCCGCTGTATCGGCGGCCCGATCGAGGTCGACGCGCTGCCAGATCACGAGGATGCCTTCATGCGGCGCTACAAGACGCCGGCCGAGCACAAGGCCGACTTCGAGGCGCGCGGCTGGAAGAAGATCGTCGCTTTCCAGACCCGCAACCCGATCCATCGCGCCCACGAGTACCTGACCAAGGCTGCGCTGGAGACCTGCGACGGCCTCTTCATCCACCCGCTGATCGGCAAGACCAAGGCCGGCGATATCCCCGCTGACGTGCGGATGCGCTGCTACGAGGTGCTGATGGAGAAGTACTACCCGCAAGATCGGGTGGTGCTGGGGGTGAAGCCGGCGAAGATGCACTATGCCGGCCCGCGCGAGGCGGTCCTGCACGCGATCGTCCGCCGCAACTACGGTGCCACCCACTTCATCGTCGGCCGCGATCACGCCGGTGCCGGTGACTACTACGGCACCTACGACGCGCAGAAGATCTTCGAGGAGATCGACATCGACGAGCTCGGGATCGAGCCGCTGATGTTCGAGCACACCTTCTGGTGCAACGACTGTGAGGGTCTTGCCTCCGGCAAGACCTGCCCCCACGACTCCGAGGCGCACCTGTTCCTCTCCGGGACGAAGGTTCGCGAGATGCTCGGCAACGGCGAAAGGCCGCCGCACGAGTTCTCCCGCGACGAGGTCGCTGACATACTCATCGACGCTTACAAGGAGGATTGACGTACCAATGGCTGGCGAGAAAGGCTTCACCCTCTGGTTCACCGGGCTCTCCGGTGCAGGCAAGACGACCATCTCCAGGCTGCTGGAGGGCCACCTGCGCGAGCGCGGCTCGAAGCTGGAGATCCTCGACGGCGACGTCGTGCGCGAAAACCTCTCCAAGGGGCTCGGCTTCTCCAAGGAGGACCGCGACATCAACATCAGGCGGATCGCCTTCGTCGCCGACCTGCTCAGCCGCAACGGCGTGCCGGTGATCACCGCGGCGATCTCCCCCTACGCCGAGATCCGCGACGAGGCGCACGAGCTGATGGGCGACCGCTTCATCGAGGTCTACGTGAAGGCTTCGGTCGATACGTGTGCCGAGCGTGACGTCAAGGGGCTCTACGCCAAGGCGTTCTCGGGTGAGATCAAGGAATTCACGGGCGTGTCCGACCCCTACGAGGCTCCCTCGGACCCCGAGGTCGTCTGCGACACGGAAGCCGAAACGGCCGAGGAGTCGGCGCAGAAGCTGATCGAGTACCTCGAGCAGCGAAAGCACCTTCGCGGCATCATCCTCGGCCGAGTCGTGCTCGGTGTCCAGGGTGAG
>DATNGU010000157.1:0-3687 GCA_035605775.1 Solirubrobacterales bacterium
CATGGTGACCCAGGAGGCGTACCTGTTCTCGGGAACCGTCGCCGACAACATCGCTCTCGGAAAACCTGAGGCGACCCGCGAGGAGATCGTGGCGGCCGCGAAGGCCGTCGGCGCGCACGACTTCGTCACCGAGCTCGAGGACGGCTACGAGACGAACCTGCAGGAGCGCGGCACGCGGCTGTCGAACGGCCAGCGCCAGCTCGTCGCGCTCGCGCGAGCGCTCCTCGCCGACCCGCGCATCCTGATCCTCGACGAGGCCACTTCGTCGGTCGACATCGGCACCGAGCGCAAGATCGAGCAGGCGCTGCGGACGCTCCTCGCCGGCCGCACCGCCTTCGTGATCGCGCACCGCCTTTCCACGATCCGCGACGCCGACCTGATCGTGGTGCTCGAGCACGGGCAGGTCGTCGAGCAGGGCAGCCACGACGACCTGATGCGGAAGCGCGGCCTCTACACGTCGCTGTACGGCGACTGGGCCGCCGACGTCGCGTAGTACCAGCGCGTCCCTGAGACGAGGGATCGGCGCACGTCGGCGCCGACCCGATCCTCGGGCTGGTGACCGGCGTTCGCATCGGCCTGCTTGCGGGGGTTTTCACCCTCGTCACCGCGGTCCTCGCAGCCGCGGCGGCCGCCTGCCCGAAGGGCTACTCCTACGCCGGTCTCTCCAGCGACTCGAAGGCCTCGGGCATCGCCGCCACGATCACCATGCTCGACAAGCCCGCCGTTGCCGGCAGCTCGAGCCACGTCGCGGGCTGGGTCGGAGTCGGCGGCCCCGGTCTCGGCCCGAACGGCGAGGACGAGTGGCTCCAGGTAGGCCTCGCGACTTTCGGTGACTCACGTGACGGCCGGCTGTACTACGAGCTCGCACGTCCGGGCTCGCCGCCCCGCTACACCGAGCTCGCCTCCGGCATCCGGCCCGGGCAGAAGCTGCGGGTCGCCGTCCTCGAGCTCCCCTTCGCCCGCGACTCATGGCTCGTGATCTCGCCCGCCGGGATCGCCGGCCCGTTCCACCTCCCGCGGAGCCATCGCGCGTGGCGACCGATCGCGACAGCCGAGAGCTACGCGGAGACGACGCGCTGCAACCGCTACGCCTACCGCTTCGGGGGACTCGAGCTCGCGCACGCCGACGGCAGCTGGCGCACGATGCGGCGCGCCTCCACGCTGCAGGATCCCGGCTGGCGCCTCCGGCGCCACGGCGCCTCGGCGTTCAGCGCCACCACCGCCTGAACGGGGCTACACTTCTCGATGCCGCAACGCCTCGTTGCGGGGTCGTCTAACGGTAGGACGCTCGGCTCTGGACCGAGTAGTCTAGGTTCGAATCCTAGCCCCGCAGCCTCACGAACCCGCTGCAAAACGGCGGGTTCTTTCGTTCTCGCCGGCAAGGACACTGCTCGATGTCGACCGCTCGTCGCTACACTGGGCCTCCGCCGGGCGCATTCGTCTAGTGGCCTAGGACACCGCCCTCTCACGGCGGCGGCACGGGTTCGAATCCCGTATGCGCCTTTCCTTGTTACATGGTTAGCCGGTCTTGGCTCAACCATGCGTGTCACTTGTGACAGCAGCGCCACGAAAGCTCGCGCGGTGCTTACCCCGGTGCCTACCTCGAATCTTGCTCGTGCTGGCAACACGATAAGCTGATTCTGCCGTCCGGCCCCAGGCGGATAGGAGGATCGGATGGCAGGGTTCCTGTTCAGGCTCGAGACGGTCGACGGTGCGCCGGCCGAGCCGCCGACGTTTGCGACGGCGGTGCCGAACTGGTCGCCAGGCGACGAGATCCCGCTCGGCCATCGGGCGCTGCGAGTGATCGGGAAGCGAGACGACGACGCCCGACCAGCCGCCGGTGCTGATTGTCGAGCACGAGGAATGACCCATCTGGTTTAAGGCGGATGCGGCGTGGAAATCTTCGGCGTTGCGGCAGGGGTCAGACTGCGGCAACTTGGCAACGCGCTGGCTGGGGGCCTAGCGCGAACCGGTCGCCCTGCCGCTCTGTTTCGCGCGTCTTACACTTGACACCGCCGTGCTGCGGGGAGATCTCGCTTTTCTTCCCCGCCGGCCGATCGACGCGTAACTCCGTGCGCTCCGGCCCCGTTGCAAGGGACGTGGACGAACGTGAGCGCCGACTCGCCCAGAACGAGGCCCTCTTCCGCGAGGTGAACGAGCGAGTGGAGACCTTGGCCGATCGATTCGAGCCGGACGTCCCCTATGAGTTCCTCTGCGAGTGCGCGAATGCTGACTGCACTTTCCGGATCAGCCTCCCACTGTCGGTCTACGAGAGCATCCGCGCAGACCCCCAGCAGTTCGTCGTCCTACCCCTGCATTACACGCCGGAAGTCGAGGATCTGGTTATCGAGGAAGACACTCACTGGGTCGTCCGCAAAACGGGTGAGGCCGGCGAATACGTCGAGCAGCTCGATCCACGCAGCCGGTAGGCACGTCCTAAGCGGGGACATCCAGTCAGGGGACACCAGTCCCTCGCCTCCTCGGCTACTGGTGGGTTGGCCGTTTGGCCCTTCCAGAGGCGGGCGGCGCTGGTAGGCGACCTCGTGGAAAAGGAAGAGGGCCCGTGTCCGAGCCCTCTGTTCGTGCGCTCGCGCCCATCGCCTAGGCGCCTCATCTAGAAGTAGAACGAGCCCTAGCGGCGACGGTCGACGGCTGCTTTGAGCGCGCCCTTGTTCATCCTCGAGCGGCCTTTGATCCCGAGCCTCTTAGCTTCGTTGAGGAGTTGCTCCTTGGTTCGTTCCTTGCCCTGCGGCATGCGTTACCCCCTTCCTCGCCGGTCAACAACACCGACGCCTACCCAGGCGAGTTCATCCCAAACGGCCAGCAGAACGAGCCAACGAAGCCGCCCTCTAACTGGGGCACTGCCTCGAGCGACTTCGGCGAGAGCTAGCCGTCGAGCCGCGCCCACTCGCCCGCCCCGACGAGCCCGGGCTCACTACAGAAGGACGACTTGCGCTAGCGGGACTGCGCTCGGCGCACTCAGGGCAGAACACGGCAACGTCCGGAGGGTCGTCGTCGGTTAGGTCAGCCTTCCAGCCCCAGTTTTCGCCCGGCCGCCATTCCCTGCCGCACTCTGCACAGTGTCGGATTGCTTCGATCGGCTCTGCGCTCATTTGACCCCTAAACGGATGTAGGGGAAAGAGAGTTGCGGTTGCGGAGCGGAGCGGTTCGGCGGCTCCAGCTAGCGGGATTCGGCTTGTCGCTCGGCCCCATCATCCCGCAAGACCGCGGCAGCGCAAGAGCCGTAACTGCGAGGGATCTACCTAAGAGAAGCCGGGCGACTAGGAGCCCCACCGGGGACTGGCGGCGTCCATCCCCAGCAAGCTGGGGGAAGTCGCCCGGCTTTGTTCTACTTCGACGATGCCCGCAGACTCCTCCGCCGAATTGTGTCAGGGACAATCCGTCACGCCTCCTCCACGACCAGCACCGGGGCCTGGTCAGCGTCGTCGTACCGCGTGCCGACGACTCGGCAGGCCGCCAGGCGCCCGAGCGAGATCACATTTGCCCGCTCGCCATTTCGGCACGGCGGCACTGGACGAAGTTTCTCACCCCCTGTTTACCCCGCTGATCGGCCCGATCCCAGCCAGCGGTAAGTCGAAGGACTGATTGGAGTCGCGGGCCTGTCTAGGCGTCGTGCTGGCGGAGGAACTCCGCCGACTTGGGCGGACCTTGCGTAAACCCGGCTTC
>DATNGU010000158.1:0-10727 GCA_035605775.1 Solirubrobacterales bacterium
CGACCGGATCGCCGTCTTCAACGCGGGCCGGATCGAGCAGGTCAGCTCGCCGATCGAGCTCTACGAGCGACCGGCGACCGAGTTCGTCGCCGGTTTCGTCGGCGTCTCCAACATGCTGGAGCGCGACGGCTCGCGCTTTACCATCAGACCGGAGAAGATTCAGCTGCTCGAGCCATCCACCGCGCCGAACGGGCTGCAGACCGAGCGCGGCCGGATCGCCGAGGTCGCCTACGCGGGGATGGTCACCCGCTACACGGTCTCCCTCGAGGCCGGCGGGCAGCTGCAACTCGTACGTCAAAACGTGGAGGGTGCGTCGGCCGGTGCCCCCTCCGAGCAGGGCAGGGAAGTGCTGGTGGGCTGGCGCCCGGAGCACACGGTCGCAGTCCGAGGCAAATTGACTACAGAGGAGGAATCACCGTGAGGACCCAGGACGCACATCCCGCAAGACCGGCGTGGCTTGTCGTCGCCGGTCTGCTCGCATTCATGCTGCTGCTCGCAGGCTGCGGCGGCAGCGACAACGACTCGAGTGGCGAAGAACTGGAGAAGCTCGGCAAGGGGGAGGGTCAGGTCGATCTGATCTCCTGGGGGGGCTACGTCGAACCGGAGTGGAGCAAACCGTTCGAACAGAAGACCGGCTGCAAGGTCAGCAACAAGGTGGCCGGAACCTCTGACGAAATGGTGCAGCTGATGCGCAGCGGCCAGTACGACGGCGTCTCGGCGTCCGGCAACGCCTCGGCGCGACTCGTCGACGGGGGCGACGTCGATCCGGTCAATGTCAGCTTGGTCCCCAACTACAAGACGATCTTCAGCGACCTGAAGAACCAGCCCTACAACACCTTCGATGGCAAGCCGTACGGCATCCCCCACGGCCGCGGCGCGAACCTGCTGATGTGGAACGCTGACGGCGTCAAGCCGGCACCGACCTCCTGGGACGTGATTCTCGATCCGAAGAAGGCGGCCAAATACAAGGGCAAAATCAGCGCCTACGACGACCCGATCTACATTGCCGACGCCGCCGTCTATCTGAAAGCGCACCAGCCCGACCTGGGGATCGAAAACCCCTACGAGCTGAATGAAGAACAGTTCGAAGCAGCGGTCGACCTGCTGAAGGAACAGCGTCCCTACGTCGGCGAATACTGGTCCGACCTGACCAAGCAGATCTCGGCCTTCG
The DNA here is from genome assembly GCA_035605775.1 of Solirubrobacterales bacterium. Taxonomy (GTDB): domain Bacteria; phylum Actinomycetota; class Thermoleophilia; order Solirubrobacterales; family 70-9; genus VRUE01. The sequence continues at coordinate 1,172 of DATNGU010000158.1, forward strand.
CCGGCGGCGACAGCGAGGTCGGCACCACCTGGCAGTACCAGTACTTCGCGCTGCAGGAAGAAGGCGTGCCGGTGGCAGCGAGCCCGGCGAGCCAGGGTTTCCTGCCCTCGGAGGGGGCAACCGGTTGGTCGGACACCTGGATGATCAGCTCCGAAGCCAAACACCCCAACTGCATGTACATGTGGATGGACTGGATCGTCTCACCGCAAGTGAACGCCGAAGTGGCGGAAGTCTTCGGCGAGGCGCCGTCGCAGAGCCTGGCCTGCGAAAAGACGGCGGAGAAAGATTTCTGCCCCAAATACCACGCTGAAAACCCGGGATTTTGGAAACGCGTCTACTACTGGGAGACGCCGGTCGCCGACTGCGGCAACGGTTCCAGCGACTGCAAGGACTACAACGACTGGGTCCAGGCCTGGACCACGATCAAAGGCTGATCGCAGGGCGCTGAGCGATGGCGACTGAGGCGGTCGTGGAGAAAAGGTCGGCGGGCCACAGGCTCGCCGACCTTTTCCACGGCCGTCCCCGTCTCCAAATCGGGGCACTGCTGGCCGGCCCGGTCGGCTGGCTGGTGATCGGCTATCTGGGCTCGCTCGCGGTCCTGCTGATTACCGCGTTTTGGACGGTCGACCCACTCAGCGGCGAAGTTATTCGCGGTTTCAGCCTGGAAAACATCGAAACGCTGGTCGACGAACCGGTCTACCGCGACATCGCGCTGCGGACGATCCTGATCGCCGCCCTGGTCACGGTCACCGACGCGGTGATTGCCTGCCCGATCGCCTTCTATATGGCGAAGCTGGCGAGCCGGCGCGGCAAGGCGATCCTCGTGGTCGCGGTGCTGCTGCCACTCTGGTCGAGCTACCTGGTCAAGGTCTACTCATGGCGGACGATGCTCTCCGCCGATGGCGTGATCAACTGGGCGCTGGGGCCGTTCGGGCTGCACGGCCCCGGCTTTGGCAATACGGCCGTTTGGCTGGTGATGAGCTACCTCTGGCTGCCGTACATGATCTTGCCGATCTACGCCGGGCTGGAGCGCATTCCCAACTCGCTGATCAGCGCCTCCGAGGACCTCGGCGCCTCACCCTTCACGACCTTCCGCCGGGTGATCCTGCCGCTCGCCTTCCCGGCGGTCGTCGCCGGCTCGATCTTCACCTTCTCGCTCACCCTGGGTGACTACATAACGCCGCGGTTGGTCTCCAACAACCAGTTCATCGGCACCGTCATCGCCAGCAACATCACCAACAACCAACCCTTCGCGGCGGCATTCGCGTTGGTCCCGATCGTCATCGTCGTCGCCTACCTGCTCGTTGCCCGCCGCCTCGGGGCCTTCGAGCACGTCTAGCGATGAGGCTCTCGAAACGCTCAACGCTGCTGCTTCGCCTCGCCGTCGGGATCGGCCTCGCCTTCGTCTACATCCCGCTAGTCGTGATCCTGATCTATGCCTTCAACTCGAGCAACATCCTCAAATGGCCGCCGCCCGGCCTCACCCTCGACTGGTTCCCGAAGGCCATCGAAAACACCTCCGCGCGCGAAGCGTTCAAAACCTCGATCCAGGCCGGACTAGCCGCCGTGGCGATCGCGATGGTGCTCGGCACCCTCGCCTCGCTGGCCGTCGCCCGCCACCGCTTCTTCGGTCGCGAGACGATCTCTTTCCTGGTGATCCTGCCGATCGCACTGCCGGGGATCGTCACCGGCGTCGCTTTCAGCAACACCTTCACCCAGGTGCTGGGCATTCCGCTCAGCCTCTTCACGGTGATCGTCGGCCATGCCACCTTCTGCATCGTCGTCGTCTACAACAACGTCGTGGCAAGGCTACGGCGGCTCTCCACCTCATTTGAGGAGGCCTCGGCTGACCTCGGGGCCCACAGTTGGCAGACCTTCCGCTACGTCACCCTGCCGGGACTGCGAACCGCGTTGGCCGCCGGCGGGCTGCTCGCCTTCGCGCTCTCCTTCGACGAGATCATCGTCACCAACTTCACGATTGGGGCCGGCGAAGAAACGCTGCCAATCTGGATCTTCACCAACCTCTTCCGCCCCAACCAACTGCCCATCGTCAACGTCGTCGCCGTCCTCGTCGTGCTGATCTCGATCATCCCGGTCTATCTCGCCCACCGCCTCACCCGCGACGAGGGCGGTGCGGCGCCGACCCGCGGCGCGACGGTCGACCCCGAGGCGACGGTGGCACCGTAGCCGCTACGGGCGGGCCAGGCGCTCGGCCTGCTCGGCACCCACGTAGGGCGAGAGGGTTAGCTCGACCAGGTCGGGCAGCAGCGACTCCAGCTGCTCGCTGCGGCCAGCGCTGATCTCGCGCACGACCAGGGAGACGATGCCGCCGACCAGGGTCTCCTCGGTCGCCTCGGGGAGCGGTGGCTGGCCACCGTGCTCAGGGCGGCCCGCCTTGAGGATCTCGACCAGACCCTGCATCGAGGCACGGTGGCGGGCGGCGATCTCGCCGCCCGCGGCAATCGGCTCGATCATGCAGAGGCGGGCCAGCTCGGGCTCGCCGGCAAGGAAGCGCAGCATCGTCGCAAGGGAAGCGCGGACCTTCTGTGGCCACTCCTCGAAGGACTCCGCCGCGGCCTGCATCGAGGCGCGGATGTGATCGGCAACCATCTCGTAGGCGGCGAGGAAGCAGGCTTCCTTGTCGGCAAAGTGCTCGTAGAAGGTGCGGCGCGAGACCGATGCCGCTTTGGTGATGTGGGCGACGGTGGTCGCGTTGTAACCTCGCTCGGCCACCGTGTCGACCAGTGCGGTGACGATGCGCTCGCGCTGGTTTTGGACGATGAACTCGCGCGGCAGGCCGTGGCGACCAGCCGGAAGGCGGGGTGAGGCTGCAAGCGCCGCCGACTCGTCCCCTTTTTTCGCCTTCCCCTTTGCCACCAAAACGACCATACCTCGGGCGCCTACCGCAACGGCTGGACGAGCAACTCGTCCTCGGCGGCGCGGGCTCCGAGGTAGGGCATTACCGCCAGGTAGATCAGCTCGGGAAGGAACTCCTCACCGCGATCGATCGAACCGGTCTCGACTTTGGTCATGATCGTGCCGTAGACCGCGCCGGCGGCGATTTCGGCGGTGCAGCGTGATACCGGCCGCTCGCCGTCGACTTCACCGCGGCCGTGGTCGAGCAGATCCGCGATCCGCTGCACAATCCGGTCCCGCCGTGATTGAGCGCCGCTGCCGGCGCCGTTGACGGCGACGATCAGGAAGCGAGCGCGCAGCGCGTCCTCCTGCAGGTAGCGCATCGCAGCCAGGCCAGCGGCCCAGATGCGATCGTGCCAGGTCTCGCGGCCCTCGCAGGCGGAACCCGCGCGCGCACACATCTCTTCCACGACCTCGTCGTGGAGGCCGAGGAAGCAGTCCTCGAGGTCGGCAAAACAGCGATCGAAGTGGGCACGGCTCACCTGTGCCCGCTCGCACACCGTATTGACGTCGACCGCCGCGTAGCCATCGCTGCCGACCATCTCGACCATCGCGGTGGCGATCCTTTCCCGCGCCGGATCGCGTCCTCTGCGCGGACCGCTCACATCGTCCTAGCCCAACTCCCTGCCTTGGCTTTCCCCAGTTGGTGGACCACTATGCCGCCGCCCGAGCCTGGGCCGCCTCCGCCGCGCGCGCCGCCTCGACCTCCCCGACATAGGGCGTCAAGGTCACCTGCAGCATCTCCGGCAAAAGTGCCTTGAGATCATCGACGCGGTCGGCGATCAATCGCTGGTGCACCAGCCACATCAGCCCGCCGGCGATCGCGACCTCCAGCCCCTCCGGCAGGCGACCAGTGCGCGGATTGAGCTCGCGCCCTTCGCGCAACTTCGGCGCGACGGTCTCCAGCATCGATTGATAGCGGCCCAGGGCCGCCGCCCCAGCAGCCTGGCTCTCGACGATGCAGAGCTTTGCCCGCGCCTGCTCGGCAACAACCATCTCCAGGAACACCTCGAGACCAGAGGCGATCTGGTCGACCCAGGGCTGCTCGACATCGACCAGCTCGGCAAAGATCTGTCCAGCGGCCTCGATGCTCTCGTCAAAGGCAGCGAGGAAACACTCTTCCTTGTTGGCGAAATGCTCGTAGAAAGTGACGAGGGCCACCCTCGCCGTTTTCGCGATCAGCTCGATCGTCGTCTTCTGGTAGCCGCGCTCGGCGACCAGCTCGGCGGTCGCCAGCAACATCCGCTCGCGCTGGTTCTGGGAGACGAAGTCGCGGGGGATCAGGTGTCGCCCCGGGGGCAGCTTCGAAAGACGCTCCGACAAGGACCGAGAGTCGGCCATTCCAAAACGGTACCAAAACATGTATTCGATGTCTACTTGCCTTTTCTACAGAAAACATTGCGTTCTAGGCACCCACGTTTTTAAAAGCTGCTATACCTAGACAAAAGGAGAATGTTTTCGAGCGAGAACAGTGGCGCGGTCATCCTCTTCCCGGGATCCCACGGCCGCAGGCCGCCTCGGGAGCGGATCCTGGAGGCAATCCTTGTCGAGAGCGGGGAGCTCGGCTATGAGCATGTCGCCGTCAGGCACGTGATCGAGCGGGCGCAAACGAGCCGCGCAACCTTCTACAAGCACTTCGAGGATCGCGAGGACTGCTTCGCCCAGGCCTACGGCGACGCGGTCGAGTGGCTCTACCGGCGGATGATCGGCGCTGCGAAGCGCCAGCCCTCTTGGCGTGAGGGCCTGCGCGCCGCACTGGCCGAGCTGCTCGAGTTTTGCGCCAACCAAACGGCGATCGCCAAGGCACTGCTGGTCGAGGTGCACGCCGCCGGGGCGCGGCCGTTGTCCCAGCGGCAAGAATTGATGGAGCGCTTCTCGCAGGCGCTGGACAGCGGCCGCAGCGAGATCCCCTCTCGCCAAGCCCCACCTCCTGTTACGTCCGACTTCATTGTCGGAGCAATCGACACCCTGCTGGCGGCGAAGCTGCTAGACGGCGACGGCGAGCGCGCGCCCGAGATGCTGCCCGGCATGCTCCATTTTGTCGTCATGCAGTATCTCGGCGAGAGCGCCGCTTGGGAGGAGATGGCTGCCGCCCCACTCGCCACCTGGAAGGCCAGGCGCGAAGCGGCGGCGGAGATGCCCCACAAGCGCTAGCCCTAAAGCGGGATGTTGCCGTGCTTGCGCTTCGGCTGCTCGACTCGCTTGCTCTGCAGCATGCGCAGCGCTTTGATCAACTTCGGGCGGGTCTGCCGGGGCTCGATCACGTCGTCGATATAGCCCCGCTCCGCCGCCGAGTAAGGGTTGGCAAAGTGGGCTTTGTAGTCGTCGATCAGCTTCTGACGGCGCTCGTCGGGAGTCGGCGATGAGGCGATGTCTTTGCGGTAGATGACGTTGACCGCGCCCTCGGGGCCCATTACCGCGACCTCGGCGGTCGGCCAGGCGACGTTGTAGTCGGCCAGCATGTGCTTCGAGTTCATCACGTCATAAGCGCCGCCGTAGGCCTTACGGGTGACGACCGTGAGCTTCGGCACGGTCGCCTCGGTGAAGGCATAGAGCAGCTTGGCACCGTGGCGGATGATCCCGTTCCACTCCTGGTCGGTGCCGGGCAGAAAGCCGGGCACGTCGGTAAAGGTGACGATCGGGACGTTGTAGGCATCGCAGGTGCGGACGAAGCGGGCCGCCTTCTCGGAGGCCTCGATGTCGAGCACCCCCGCCAGGTAGGCGGGTTGGTTGCCAACGATGCCGATCGGGAAGCCGTCGAGCCGTGAGAAACCGCAGACGATGTTCTTGGCGAAGTGTTCGTGGACCTCGAAGAATTCGCCGTCGTCAACGATGCGGGAGATCACCTCGCGCATGTCGTAGGGCTTGGAGGGATCGTCTGGAACGAGGGAGTCGAGGTCGTCGTCTTCGCGCTCGGGGTCATCCTCCGGGGCGAAGCGAGGTGGCGCCTCCAGGTTGTTCGACGGCAAGAAGCTGAGCAGGTGGCGAGCGTCCTCGAGGCAGCTCTCCTCGTCCTCGGCAGCGAAGTGGGCGACGCCGGACTTGCTGTTGTGGCTCATCGCCCCGCCGAGCTCCTCAAACTCGACCTCCTCGCCGGTCACCGTCTTGATCACTTCCGGACCAGTGATGAACATGTGCGAGGTCTCTTTGACCATGAAGATGAAGTCGGTCATCGCCGGCGAGTAGACGGCGCCACCGGCACATGGCCCCATGATTAGGCTGATCTGCGGGATCACGCCGGAGCATTTGACGTTGCGGACGAAGACATCGCCATAGGCGCCGAGCGAGACGACACCCTCCTGAATACGAGCACCACCGGAGTCGTTGATCCCGACCACCGGTGCCCCGACTTGGGCGGCGAGGTCCATCACCTTGCACATCTTCTCCGCCATCACCTCGCCGAGGCTGCCGCCGAACACAGTGAAGTCTTGAGAGAAGACAAAAACAGTTCTTCCTTCTATGGTGCCGTGGCCGGTGACCACGGCGTCGCCCCAGGGACGCCGTTTCTGCATCTCGAAGTCGTAGGTGCGGTGGCGGACGAAAGTGTCGAGCTCCTCGAAAGAGCCGGGGTCGAGCAGCTTCTCGACCCGCTCGCGGGCGGTCAGCTTGCCCTTTGCGTGCTGCTTCTCGACTGCCTCCTCGGAGGCGGAGTGGATCGCCGCCTCGCGCAGCTCACGCAGGTAGGAAAGCTTCTCCTCGTGGGTGACCGGATTCCTCTCGCGCATGCGGCGCGGGAGTCTATTTAAGAGCTCAGAGTTCGGCGCAGACCGCGAAGGCTTCGACCGACCAGGCGTTGGTCTCGGCCGCGATCGCAGCCGCCGTGGCCGACCAGACGGTCGGTTTGCCACCGGAGCCGACGGCTGGGGCCGACCTGGTGACCGCGACGGTGGTCGTACTGCCGGCGATCTGGGCGCCGCCCCCGATCACCTGCTTGTTGGCGGGGCATTCGGCGCTGACCGACTTGGTCGTTTCGCTGGTGTTGCTGAGGCTCGCTTTGGAGACGTAGGACACGTTCCTGACCAACTGCCCCAGCAGCGAGGGGGCGAGCTTTTCGCTAGTCACGGCTTCCTTGGCCAGCTTCGCGGTGGTGACCGCGTCGTTGCCGAGCTTGGCGTTGGTGACGGCGCCGCTGGCGATCTTTTCGCCGTTCACCGCGCCGTTTTTGATCTTGGCCTGGGTGACGACCCCGCCTCCCAGCTGTTCGGAGCGCACGGCGCCGCTCGCCAGCTGGGACGAGCCGATCGTGCCGTTCGCGATCTTGGCGCCGGTCACCGCGCCGTTGCGGAGCTTCAAGTTCGTCACTGAGCCACCGCGCAGTTTGAGCGTGGTCACCGAGCCATTGGCGAGGTTCTGGGTCTTGACCGACTTCTTGCCCAGCGTCGTCGCGGCGTAGGCCGCGCCGCTGAGGGCAACGAAGAGGGCAATGCAGGAGACCGCGTTGGCGAAGGTCAGGTGTTTGCTCAAGTGCTTCAAGTCGATCGTCTCCTTTGGGGGTCAGGCGAAGGGCTGCTTCTGTGGCTGGGCGAGGCGGTCGAGGAAACGCTCCAGGTCGGCCACTACGAGGCCAGAGCGCTCATCGGCGCGGATCTCGACCCGCGTGCCAAAGCCCTTCTCGGCCATCGTCACCTCAACACCTTCGACCTCGGCAAGTAGCTCTGTCAGCTCCGGCTCGGACTTCATCAGGGTCCTCGAGACCTCGATCATGGCCCTCGCTTCAACTCGGCTTCTTAGGTTCCTCCCCCACTTTGGGGCCTGGGCAAGACCTTCCAGGAGGAGAACTCAAACGCAGCAGAGAGGCCTGGGAGTTGGCCGGTAGGCAACATGGCGTCGTGGCGCGGCGACAACCGAGTTGCACGGAGGCGGCTGCACCTCGTAATGCGTGGCGTCCAAGGACGCAGGGAGCCCGAATAGCAGCGCTATTTGGGCGACCGAGGATGCAGAGGTGCGCAGTGCCACGCGCGTCCGCAGGCGTGCGGAGACGCGACGGCGCCCGTCTCTAGAAGAAGGCGCCGCCCTTGTATTCGCCGAAGACGTCGCGCATCGCACCGCAGACCTCGCCGATCGAGGCGTTGGCAGCGAGTGCGGCGCGGATCGGGTGCAGCAGGTTGCCGTCGCCACGGGCGACGTCGCGTACCGCCTGCAGCTTCTCGTCAACCGTCGCCTGATCGCGGTTCTGCTTGAAGGTTGCCAGACGCGCCAACTGACGCTGCTCGGACTCCGGGTCGACGCGGAGGATGTCGACGTCGTCAATCTGATCGGTGACGTACTTGTTCACGCCGACGATGATGTCCTGGCCGCTCTTGTAGCGCTCGTGGTAGGAGTGGGCCGACTCCTCGATCTCCTTTTGCATGAAATCCAGCGCCTCGACCGAGCCGCCCATCTCCTCGACCTTGCCGATCAGCTCCCAGGCGCGCTGCTCGATCTCGTCGGTCAGCGACTCGACGAAGTAGGAGCCGGCGAAGGGATCGACGGTGTCGGCGACGCCGGACTCGTGCGCCAGCACCTGCTGGGTGCGCAGGGCAATCCGGGCCGAGCGCTCGGTCGGCAGCGCCAGCGCCTCGTCGAAGCCGTTGGTGTGCAGCGACTGGGTGCCGCCGCTGACCGCGGCGAAGCCCTGCAAGGCGACGCGGATGATGTTCACCTCCGGTTGCTGAGCCTGCAGCGTCACGCCCCCGGTCTGGGTGTGGAAGCGAATCTTCATCGAGTTGGGGTCCTTCGCCCCGAACCGCTCCTCGACGATCTTCGCCCACATCCGCCGCGCCGCACGGAACTTGGCGACCTCCTGGAAGACGTTGTTGTGGCAGTTGAAGAAGAAGGCGAGTCGGGTCGCGAACTCGTCGATCTTGAGGCCACGGTCGAGCGCCGCTTCGACGTAGGCGATCGCGTTAGAGAGCGTGAAGCCGACCTCTTGCACAGCCGAGCAGCCCTTCTCGCGGATGTGGTAGCCGGAGATCGAGATCGTGTTCCATTTCGGCACGTTCTCGCGGCAGTACTCGAAGATGTCGGTCGTCAGCCGCATAGTCGGCTCAGGCGGGTAGATGTAGTTGCCGCGCGCCATGTACTCCTTCAACACGTCGTTCTGGACCGTGCCGCGCAGCTTCTCCGAGGGCACCCCCTGCTCCTCGCCGACCAGCTCGTAGAGCAGCAGCAGGATCGCCGCCGGGGCGTTGATCGTCATTGAGGTCGAAACACCGTCGAGCGGGATCTGGTCGAAGCAGATCCGCATGTCCTCGATCGTGTCGATCGGGACGCCGGTGCGGCCGACCTCGCCCTGGCAGAGCGTGTCGTCGGAGTCGCGACCGAGTTGGGTCGGCAGGTCGAAGGCCATCGAGAGGCCGGTCGAGCCGTGCTCGATCAGGTAGCGGTAGCGCTCGTTGGTGTCCTCGGGAGAGGCAAAGCCGGCGTACTGGCGCATCGTCCAGAGCCGATCCCTGTACATCCCCTCGTGGATGCCGCGGGTGAACGGCGGCGAGCCTGGTTCGCCGAGCCGCTCCGGAAGGCCGGGAGCGACGTCGCTCTCGTCGTACAGCGCCTCGATCTCGATCCCCGAGTCGGTGAAGATGCGCTCGTCGTCGGGCCCGACCAGGGGCGCGATCGTGCGGTGGGCCTCCTGGGCTCCGGATCCGTCGCTGGCAGCCAT
>DATNGU010000159.1:0-3257 GCA_035605775.1 Solirubrobacterales bacterium
CCATCGGCACCCGGTCGCAGCCGACGATCGAGACGCCGATGTGGTGGCGGACGCCCGCCGCCCCGCTTGCGCGCAGCAGTCGCACCGTTCCCTCGACCAGCACCGGGCCGGCATCGCGTGGGGTCGAGTTCGCCGCGTCGACGACGACCTCGACCCCCGCCAGCGCCTCGGCCAGGCCCTCGCCGCTGGTCAGGTCGACGCGCCGGTGCGTGGCCCCCGCGGGCAGCGCCGCGCCAGGCGTGCGGCTCAGCGCGAGCACGTCGTCTCCTCGCGCCGCCAGCTCGGCGACGAGCGAGGCACCGAGGACTCCGGTCCCACCGACCACAGCTACCTTCATCGTCGCCTAGATTAGTTGCGGCTGGCGAAAAAGCTCCGCCGAGGGGATCCCGATCACGTCGCCCTGGAAGCGCTTCTGGCGTCCGTAGACGACCCAGGTGGTGTCGATTTCGCCGATGTCGAGGTCGAGGCGCAGCTCGTCCGCGTGCTCCTCGACGTGCTCCATGTGGGTCAGGCCGGAGTCATAGCGGCCAGCGAGCAGCTCTTCGGCGACGATCGGCTTCGAGGCGACGTCGATCACCTCGTCCCACTGGGACAGGTCCACATAGCCCTTGGTGGCCGGAACGATTCCGAGCGAGCGCGGCCGCTCCACTTCCTTGCGGCTGAGCAAAACCAGGTGCTTGGTCGGGTAGATGAAGGTGTCGACGACCCAGACCTCGGTCCAGTATTTCTCGGTGATCTCGTGCACCTTGGGGTGGGCGCTGCACTGGACGAGGAAGGCACCGGGGGTCTCGCGGAGCATCTCCAGCCCGACGAAGAAGTCGGTGATCAGCTCGATCCCGAAGTCCTCGATCCCCTGGAAGCTGGCGTACTTGGTGACCGCCCGCTCGTGACAGGTGCCGGTCGGCCCGAGCGTGATGAAGGTGACCCGCTCCATATGGCGCTAAAGGATAATCGACTATACAAACCGCTTGACGAACTCGAGCGAGGTGTCGGCGACCTCGCGCCAACCGCTGTCGATCGTCAGCGAGTGGCCGCGGTTGGGGACCTCGACCAGCTCCGTCACCCCCTCGTTGCGCGCCTGCTTCTTGTAGGCGGCATTGCTCATCGCCGGCGGCACGGCGTGGTCCACCTCGCCGGTGAAGATCAGCAGCGGGCCCCGCTCCGGGTTGCGGCTGTCGACTTTCGTCTCCGCCCAGGGGTTGAAGTTGGCCATCGCCGCCTGGAAGATCGGCGCGCCTGGGGCGGCGACGTGGAAGGTCTTGTGCAGCTCCTTCGCCTCTTTCTCGTCGACCGCGTTTGCCCAGCCGTAGCGGAACTGGTCGAGGGTGAGGGTGATCGTGCGGCCGCGGTTGAGGGGATTGCGCAGCACCGGCAGGGTCGAGCGGATGGCGGCGAGCGGCAGCGGCAGCACGCCGCGGAAGGGGGCTGGGTCGATCGCAACCGAGGCGGCGGAGAGGCCGCGTCCGGCGACGATCTGGGTCAGCAGGCCGCCGAAGGAGTGGCCGACCACGGCGGGCTTCGTGTTCAGCGCGCCGATCAGCTCGGCGACGTGGTCGGCGACCTGACCCACGGTCTTGCCGGCCAGGGCTTCGGGGTTCGCCCGAGCCTCATCGACGGTCGCCGGATCGCCGGGCCACTCGGCGGCGACCGGCGCGTAGCCCGCTTCCTCGAAGAGGGTCGTCCAGCGTCCCCAGCTGCTCGCCAGCAGCCATAGTCCGTGGATGAACACGACCGGCGTCCGTCCGCCGGCATTTGCGGCCTCGATCTGCCTCGCCTCGCGCTCGCTGATCGTCGCCATGAATCCGCCTTTCTGGGAGGTGGTGGGCAGTTGACCGGTTTAGGAGTGTGACCTAAATGAGGGGGGGCGGCATCCCCTCGGCGCTGGCCGCGAGCGTCTCGTCCCAGCCGCAGACCATGCAGGCGTGACGGAAAGCAGAGTGGGCGAACTCAAGCGCGTAAGCGCGCGGGTCCTCGGCTGCCCGCACGTCGTCCCAGTCGAGCACGTACTCACCAAGCGCGTCGTCCCAGCAGGCGCTGCGCGGGTCGAGCGTGCCACCGTCGAAGCCCTCCGGCGCCGGGTGAGCGTAGGCGTAGAAGGCGGCCTTGCCGTAGCGTCCGTCGCCCGGCCACCAGCCCACCTCTACCTGCTGCACGTTTCCCGCGTTGCGCATGATGAAGTCGTCCGAAGGCGGCTCGGCCGGCAGGCCGGAGAAGAGGCTGACGGCGAGGTCGAATGAGCCCCACCAGGCGTTGACCGGGGTCGAACGGCCACGGTAGGGGGCGCGAAAGGCAGCGAGGACGAGGGCGGCCTGGGTCGCCGCACCGAAATAGGCGGCGACCTGCTGGGGCTCATAGGTGGCGTGCTCGGTGTCCTGGTCGAGCGGCACGGTCCAGCTCACCTCCTGCGGGGTGGGGTCGATCTCGACCGCGCCAGCCAGCTCGGAGACCGCCGCCAGCAGGTCGCCGGTCACCTCTCCCACCGGCCGGTGGGGGGTCAGCGGCAGGCGCCGCGCCCGCCCGTCGCTGTGCTCGGCCACGGCCTCGTGAGTGCGCAGGTCGAGCGCGACGACGAGCGCGCCGGAGCCGTCCGGAGCCGGCAGCGGCGCCGTCTCCCAACCTCGCGCAGCCAGGCGCAGCGCGGCGTGCTGGAGCTGCGGCTCGGGCGGCGCCAGCTCTGCCGCCAGCTTGCCCAGCACCTGAGTGTGGGCGTGGAGCGTGTCGCAGGTCGCCGTCCAGTCCTCATATGAAGCGGAAGGCCATGACGGAGACGACATGGAAGGAACATAGCGCCGCGCGAACGTCGCCTACGGGGTAAGCGAGCGCACCAGCTCGGCGGCCGTCTCCACCGTGCCGATGCGGGCGACCGTCTCACCGGCATAGAGGGGCCCTGCGTCGAGGAGGTTGGCGGGCCCATCGTCGGTCGGCCCCTGCGGGGAGAGGAGCCGGCCGCCCGGGCGCTGCGCCCGGGCGATGCGGATCTGCATGCCGGTGGGGACGTAGCGGGCGCCGGGGGCGAGCAGTTGGTTGAGGAGCCGGTTGAGCCGGGGGCCGCGGGGATCGTCGGCCAGCTGCCGCTCGGTCGCCGCATTGGCGATAACCCGGTGCGGCGCCGGCCAACCGGCGCCGAACAGCTCGGTCAGGATCGTCGCCTCGGCCGCGAGCAATCGCTGCCGGTACTCGGGGTGGGCGCGGCTCTCCTCGGCGAGCAGGAAGCGGGTGCCGGCGACTGCACCCGACGCACCCGCCTCGAGCGCCCG
>DATNGU010000160.1:0-2979 GCA_035605775.1 Solirubrobacterales bacterium
GGGCATTCAGCTTTTCCGCCAGCAAGAACCTCGGTATCGGCGAGGGCGGGATGCTGGTAACCGATGACTCCGACCTGGCCGGTCGTATCTCGCGTCAGGTTTGGCACGGCCTTGGCTCACAGGCCTGGACCAGACACCATCAGGCCAGCCCACAGTACCAGCTCGGCATGCTCGGCTTCAACTACCGCTTCGACGACCCTCGGTCGGCACTCCTGCTGAGCTGCCTGAAGCGGCTCGAGGAGGACAACATGCGGCGGGCGACGATTGACCGCCGCTACCGTGCCGCCCTCTCCGAGCTGGACGTGATCGAGCCGACCGCCCCCCCCGCTCTCGAGGATTCCGCGAGCTACTGCCTCTTCACGGCGGTGCTCGATCGCTCACTCGACCGCGACGAGTTCCGCAGGTCACTCGCCGACCGCGGCGTGCAAACCAGTGTGCATTACCCCCTCCTCCACAAGAGTGGGTTCTACACCGACCCGAAAGTTCGGCTTCCCAACAGCGAGGACTACGCGAGTCGCTGCGTCACCCTGCCGTTGTTCCCGCAGATGGAGGGCTGGCAGCAGGAGCTGGTCACCGATGCGGTCCGGGAATCGCTGACCCGTCCAACGCGCGCCGCCACCGCCGCCTGAGGGCCGGTGAGGGGCTCCGGCGGCGATCGCAGTGCTCGTCGCGACACCTCGGCTGACGAGCTCGAGGCGACCTACCGTGGTTATGCCGCGAGCGGGCGCAAGCGCCGCAGTTGGTCGGCCTCCAACCGGGGCAACGTCGAGATCCGCGCCGAGCTGCTCGACGCCGTCCTCGAGTTGGGCAAAAAGCCCCTGGCCGGGAGGGGTGAGATCCTCGACATCGGCTGTGGCTCGGGCTGGCTCCTGGCGGAGTTCGCGGCGAGGGGCGTCGAGCGCCGACGGCTGCACGGCGTCGACCTGATCGAGGCGCGCGTCGCCGCGGCCAGAGAACGAGTGCCGGGGGTGGACGTCCGCCTCGCCGATGACCGCTCGCTGCAGTTTCAGGGCGGGCAGTTCGAGTTGATCACGATGCTTACGACTCTCTCCTCGGCGCCCAGCAGGGAATCCCTCGCCGTCGCCCTTCGGGAGGCCCGCCGGGTCCTCTCTCCGAGCGGGGTCATCCTCTGTTACGAGCCGTGGCTCCCCAACCCGTTCAACCGGCAGACCACGACGATCTCGACCAAGACGCTGTCGGCATTTCTGGGGCCGACGTCGGACTCACGCAGGTTGACCGGCTTTCCACCCCTCGCCAGGCGCCTGGGGCCGCTGGCACCGCGTCTCTACCCCGCCCTCGCGCGGCTCGTGCCGACGCACCGGGTCACGGTCCACCGACCAGGAGACGCTCTGAGATCACGTGGATGACGAGGTCGGGCATCTCCAGCTCGATCGCCTCCAAGGGTGGCTCGGCGGCCCAAAGAAAGACGAAGCGGTGGAAGTGCTCCGCCAGCCATGCGATCAGGGCCAGGCAGGGAGCGTCGCCAACCAGGACCGCGCGTGGGAGCTGCGGCTCCTCGCCGATCTCGTAGAGGCGGGGGGCTCGCTCCGCCGTCACCTCCAGGTGCGGCGGCGCCGGCATCCGCAGGCTGCGCAACTGCGATACGTCGGGGACAGCTATCTCCTCCTCCCAGCTCTGCTCTCGAACGTCAGCGGCGAAGCGGCCATTGACGAGGATGAGCTTGGGCTTGTCGGCGAGGTCGCCGCGGAAGCCAGCCCTCGAGACGAACCTAGCTTCGTCGAGCCCACGAGGAGCCTGGAGAGAGACCAGCCGCTTGCCCGCCTCGCGCATCAGCTCCCGATAGGCGAAAAACGCCCCCAGGTCGCTCCAACCGCTGCCGGTCCGCGGAAAGGCGCGCCCGGCGCGCCGCGCTTCGCGCAGGGCCGGCAGCAGGTCGAAGACCTCACCCGCGTCGCCGGCGCGCAGAGCTGCGTCGACCTGCGCCACCGGCCGCTCCCGGTGCAGCTCCACCCCGGGAGGGAGGAAGCGGCGATAGACGCGCTCCTTCAGCGGCGCCACCGCGAACAGGTAGGGGATGCGCAGCTCCTTCAGCTGTTCGCGCCGGGCCGCGATCGCACCGCTGCGGCCCTCGATCTCCGCCTGGGAGAGCAGAGGGGCTCCGCGTAGCTGATCCGGGGTCAGGTTCCCTTCATCGAAGGGGAAGAGCCAGCCGCGCGTGCCGATCAGCGCCGCCTCCCCAGGATCGGGCGGATCCTCGGGCTCGGGGACGAATCGGCCGCTGGCAACGTCGGTCAGGAACGTGATTCCCTGCCAAGCGCCGCTCGAGTTTCGAACCAGCGTTTCGAACTCGCGGAAGGGAGTCACCTCGTCGCCTCGAGGCAGAGCGACGACTTTGATCGTGTGCGTCGGCTCCTCGCTGAGGCGCTCGGGCAGGGGGACGTCGAAGCCGTAGCGCCCGTCGCCGATCCCCGCCTCGGCCAAGACCGGTCGGGTGACGTCGGCCCGTCCCTTCGCCACGGCCTCGCCATCGACCAGCACCTTCACCTCGAGCGTCTCCTCGGGACGCTCGGGATCCCAAACCCAGCCGATGGCACGACCGTCGACGACTGCTTCCAAGCGGCCCTGAAGCGCAGCCATGGCTCAGACCGTGGCCCGAGCGGATTCGAGCCGGCGCGCGTGCTCAAAGGAAAAGAGGAGGTACTCGGAGAGAGCGGCGCGGTCGACGGAGTACCGGGCCGCCGTCCGGCAAGCCGCTGCCTGGTAGCTCCGCAAACGCTCGCGATCGGCAGCAAGCGCTGCGATCGCCTCCACCGCCTCGTCGGGAGCGAAGGTGTCCACCGCCTTGGCGTTGACGCCGTTGACGACGAACTCCCAGGCCCCTCCCAGCCGCGGCACCACCGCGGTGCAACCGCAGGCCATCGCCTCTAGCGCAGTGCGGCCGAATGCTTGGTACATCGACATGTCGAGAAAGAGGTCGGAGCGGCGGAGCAGGCTGGCGACCTCCCCCCGCATGAGCAG
>DATNGU010000161.1:0-4672 GCA_035605775.1 Solirubrobacterales bacterium
TCCTGAACGGCTGGTTCAGTAGGCGCGCCGCGGTTGCCTCCTCGCCGGCTGCGAACTCGACTTTCACTTCGCCGTCGCGAAGCATTCCCGGACCCCGCCCGGCGGCCTTCTCGCTCGGATCGTCGGACGCGATCACGACCCGCCCGATCCCCGCCTCAAGGATCGCCTCGGTGCACGGCGGCTGCCGCCCCTCGTGCGCGCAGGGCTCCAGCGTCACGTACATCGTCGCCCCCCGCGGGTCCTCTCCCCGCTGCCGGCAAGCCGCCAAGGCCGCCCGCTCAGCATGCAGATCGCCGAGCTCAGCATGGAACCCCTCGCCGATGACCTCGCCATCACGCACGATCACGGCCCCCACAAGCGGATTGGGACTCACCTTGCCGCGTCCGTTCTCAGCAAGCTCCAAAGCCCGCTTCAGATGCGCCCGATCCGTGGCTGTAAGCATCGAATCCATCGTTGACTGACCAGTCAATCAATCGTACTCCCTGTGCCTGCTGGGGAGGGAGGATGGGGTGTCCCGGAGTGCGCGGCGTCCTGTTTTTCGCCCCACACGCGATCTCGGACGGCTACATAGTCTCAGGCGAAAAACCCAGCAAGCGGAGGGACACCCCATCCTCCCCGCGCCGCCCCCGCGGATACCCTGACCCCGCCAAATGAAGCTCATCATCCAGATCCCCTGCCTGAACGAGGAAGCCACTCTGCCGGCGACTATCGCCGCCCTGCCGCGGCAGATCGATGGCATCGACGCAGTCGAGCTGCTGGTAATCGACGACGGCTCCACCGACCGCACGGTCGAGGTGGCGCGCGAGCAGGGGGTCGAGCACATCGTCCGCCTGACCAACAACAAGGGCCTGGCGGCGGCTTTCCAGGCCGGGCTCGACGCCTGCCTCAAGCTCGGCGCCGACGTCGTCGTCAACACCGACGCCGACAACCAGTACAGCGGCGCCGACGTGCCGAAGCTCGTGGCGCCGATCCTCGCCGGCGAGGCCGACATGGTCGTCGGCGACCGTCGCATCGCCACGATCGATCACTTCTCCGGCCAGAAGAAAGCGCTGCAGCGGGTCGGCAGCTGGGTCGTGCGGCGGCTCTCGGGGACCGAGATCGCCGACACCACCTCGGGCTTCCGCGCCTACAACCGCGAGGCCGCGCTTGGCCTGCTCGTCACCGACGACTTCACCTACACGCTGGAGAGCCTGATCCAGGCCGGCAAGATGCTGGTCGCCGTCGATCAGGTCGAGATCGCGACCAACCCGCAGACGCGCGAGTCCCGCCTCTTCGCCTCCACCGGCGCCTACGTGCGCCGCAACGGGCTCTCGATCCTGCGGATCTACGCGCGCTACGAGCCGCTGCGGGTGTTCGCGAGCGCCAGCGTGGTCGTCGCGATCCTCGCCCTCGCCGCCTGGCTGCCGTTCCTGCTCGACTGGATCTTCAACGGCGACAGCAGCGGCCACATCCAATCGCTGATCCTCGGCGCGGTCCTCTTCATCGCCGCGCTGCAGCTGATGGCGCTGGGCGTGATCGGCGACCTGCTCGCCGGCCAGCGGGTGATGACCCAGCGGGTCTTCGAGCGGGTGCGCCGGGTCGAGCTCTCGCTCGGCGTCGAGCCCTCCCACTACGAGCCCGGCGCGCCGAAACGCTGATGGCCCCCCGGCCGAAATCCGTGGGCTCCGAACCGGAGCCCGGCGCCGCCGACGGCTCCGCGACCGCCGAGTACGGCCGCCTGGCGAGCTTCCTCGCCGTCGGCGTCGGCCTCACCGGCCTGATCACCTACGCCTACTTCCTGATCGCCTCGCACGTGCTCTCCAAGCCCGACTACGGGCAGATCACGGTGCTCTGGTCGGCGGTCTTCATCACGATCTCGACCCTCTACCGTCCGGTCGAACAGCTGCTCTCGCGGCACATCTCCGAACGCCGGGTCAAGCACGAACCGATCGGGCAGCCGATGCGGGTCGCGGCGACGATCCAGCTTGGCTTGGCCGTCTTCTTCGCGGTCGTGGCGCTGGTGCTGCGCGGGCCGATCCAGGACAACCTGCTCGAAGGCAACGAAACCCTCTACTGGGTCTTCTTCGGCGCGGTCCTCTTCTACGCCGCCAGCTACTTCGCCCGCGGCTTCCTCGCCGGGCAGCGGCAGTTCGGCCTCTTCACCGCCCTGATCCTCTCCGAGTCGGTCTTCCGCACCTCCTTCGCGGTGCTTGTCGCGATCAGCCTGCTGGAAGGCCAGTCGGCGGTCGCAATCGGGATCGTCGCCGCCCCCTCACTCAGCCTGATGGTCGTCCCGCTCGCCTTCGCCCGCCGCGCCCAGAAGGCACAGGCGCAGCCCAAACCCGCCGCGTCGCAAGAGGACGCCGAGCACGAGGAGTTCTCGATGCGCCACGGCACCGGCTTCGCCGCCGGGGTGCTCGTGATCATGTTCAGCGAACAGGCCTTCCTCAACGCGGGGCCGCTGATCGCGCGTGGCCTGCAGGGAGCCGCGGCGGCCGGCTTCATCTTCAACGTGCTGATGATCGCCCGCGCGCCGTTGCAGCTCTTCCAGGCGGTCTCGACCAGCATCCTTCCCCACCTGACCAGCCTCCACACCAGCGACGCCGAGGACAGCGAGCGCGAGTTCCACCGCTCCGTGCGGATGGTCCTGCTCGGGATCGTCGCCTTCACCGCGGTGGTTGCGACCACCGTGCTGATCGCGGGGCCGCAGCTGATGCAGATCGCGTTCAGCGACAAGTTCAGTTACGACCGAGTCGGCCTGCTGCTGGCTACGCTCGGAATGGGCTTCTACCTCGCCGCCGTCACGCTCAACCAGGCCTGTCTGGCCCAGGGCCAGGTGCGCCGCGCTGCCGCCCGCTGGATCAGCTGCGCGGCGCTGTTCGTCGCCTGGAACTTCGTGCCCCTGGTCGGCGACGAGTTCCGCCGCGTCGAGATCGGCTTCGCCCTCGCCGCCGGGGTTCTCTTCGGCCTGCTCTACCTGATCTACCGCCGCCCTCACGAGCGCGCCGAGGACGTGCCACAGGCGGGCTCGGCGGAGGAGCTGGAGGCACAGTTGGCGGCCATCGACGAGTCGGTCTAGCCGTCCAATACGGTCCCCGGGATGGCAGGACACGACGCCGAGCTGATCCTGATCGCCGGCGCTCTGCTGGCCGCGGGAATCGCCGGCGCCCTGCTGGCTGACCGGGTGCGCATCCCGGGCCTGCTGCTCTTCCTCGGCCTGGGGATGCTCGCCGGCTCGGAGGGCATCGGCGGGATCGAGTTCGACGACACCGAGCTGGCGCGCACGCTCGGTACGATCGCCCTCGTCCTGATCCTCTTCGAGGGCGGGCTTACCGCCGGCTGGTCGGAGATTCGCCCGGTGCTGGGCACGGCCGCCTCGCTGGCCACGGTGGGAACTGTCGTCACCGCAGCCATCGCCGGCCTCGCCGCGAAGTGGATCTTTGGCCTCGGCGTGCTCGAAGGGATGATCGTCGGCGCGGCGATCGCCGCCACCGACTCGGCCGCGATCTTCGCCGTCCTGCGCCGCTCGAACCTGGAGAAGCGGCTCGCCCGCTCGCTCGAGGGCGAGTCGGGCATGAACGACCCGGTGGCGCTGCTGCTGGTGATCGGCTTCATCGACTGGATCCAGCAGCCCGGCTACGGGCTCGCCGACATGGCGGGGCTGCTCGTCCTCAAACTGGCGCTGGGCGCCGCCATCGGCCTTGCCCTGGGTCGGCTCGCCGTCACCGTCCTCGACCGCGTGCGGCTGCCAACCGACGGCATCTATCCGGTGGCGACGATCGCGATCGCCGGCCTCGCCTACGGCCTGGCCGAGGTCGCGCACGGCTCCGGCCTGCTTGCCGTCTACCTGACCGCCCTGGCGCTCGGCTCAGGCAGCATTCCGGCCCGCCGCACCGTCGTCGCCTTCCACGAGGGGGTGGGCTGGGTCGCTCAGATCGGGTTGTTCATCCTGCTCGGCTTGCTGGTCTTCCCCAGCACGCTCGGCGACGTCGCCTTCGAAGGGCTGGCGCTCTCTGCCGTGCTGATTCTGGTCGCGCGTCCGCTCGCCGCCCTTGCCGCGACGCTGCTCTCTCCGCTCAACCTGCGCGAGCGGACGATGCTCGGCTGGGCGGGCCTGCGCGGCGCGACCCCGATCTGGCTCGCCACCTTCCCCGTCGTCGCCGGCGTCGGCGCCGGTCAGGAGCTGTTCGCGATCATCTTCTTCGTCGTCGTCACCTCAACCTTGATCCAGGGGGCGAGCTTCGAGCCGCTGGCCGACCGGCTCGGGCTGACCACGGACGAGCCGGCCCTGCCCCGGCGCCTGCTCGAGTCGGGGCGAATCCGGCGCATGGGCGGAGACGTCGTCTCCTACCGGCTCCGCCCGGGGGCCGCGGCGGCAGGACACCTTGTTCGCGAATTGGGGTTGCCGCGCGAGGCGCTGGTCAATGTGATCGTCCGCGACGGCACTGCCATCCCCCCGCGCGGGTCGACCGAGCTGCGCGAGGGGGACGAGCTGCACGTGCTTGTTCGCAGCGAGCTTCGAAGCGGAGTCGAGCAGTTGACCCGTGTCTGGCACGAGGGGCCGATCGGAACGCCGCCACCGCCGCGGCTACCGCCGCGAGGCGCCTCGCAGGTGTTCACGGTACGTCCAGGGGGCGACATCGACGACCCCTCCGCACCCACTGCGGTCGACGGAATAGCCGTGGTTTCCGTG
>DATNGU010000162.1:0-4768 GCA_035605775.1 Solirubrobacterales bacterium
GCCGGTAGTACCCCCTCCTTTGCCAATGCCTGCTCACGAGCCTCGTCGCCGATCACCCGCTGCAGGTCACGGACCAGAGCCGGAAAGGGGGCCGGCCCGACGGCCGAGCCGATCACGTAGTGGGTCGTCTCGACGTTGGCGACCCAATCGCGGATCGCCGCACTGACAGCCTCCTTCAACGTGCGGGCGCCAGCTTCCACCGGCGCCACATCCGCCCCAAGCAGCTTCATCCTCTCGACGTTGGGGGCCTGACGGCGGATGTCCTCGGTGCCCATGTAAACGATGCAATCGAGACCGAGCAGGGCACAGGCGGTTGCGGTTGCAACACCGTGCTGGCCGGCACCGGTCTCGGCGATGACCCGCGGCTTGCCCATCCGCTGCGCCAGCAGCGCCTGGCCGATCGCGTTGTTGATCTTGTGGGCCCCGGTGTGAGCGAGGTCCTCGCGCTTTAGGTAAACCCTGCGCCCGGCCCGCTCGGAAAGCCTCTCGGCCAGGTAAAGCGGCGTCGGTCGCCCGATGAAGTCGCTGTGCAGCGCCTGCAGGCGCTCGCCGAACGCATCGTCCTCGCGGGCCTGCTCCCAGGCCGCGGTCAGCTCATCAAGGGCCGCGATCAGCGTCTCGGGGACGTAGCGACCACCGTAGGGGCCGAATCTCTCCTCGGTCGTCGTGCTCATTGGCTGGGAACGCTAGCCGGCTGTGCCGCCTCGAAGAAAGCGGTCATCGCGGCGTGATCCTTGAGGCCCGGCTCCGCCTCGACTCCGCTGGCGACGTCGACCGCGAAAGGGTGAGTTACGGCGATCGCCTCGGCGACGTTGTCGGGACGCAGGCCCCCGGCGACGATTGCCGGCACTCCGGAGCGACGTTCGCGCAGTAGACCCCAGTCGAAGCTCTCCCCCGTGCCGCCCCATAACCCCTTCGCACCCTTGTCGAAGAGGTGGAAATCGGTCCTGAACACCTCCGCTGCATGGGTATCCGCGGCGCTGGAGACGTGGATTGCCTTGATCACCTTGACTCCAGTCTTACGTGCGACCTCGCCACAGAAGGAAGGCCCCTCTTCCCCATTCAGCTGCACCATCGTCAAACCAGCGTCCTCGACCGCCTTCGCGACCTCGTCCAGCTCCGGATTGACGAAAACTCCAACCACCTCACACTTGCGACGAAAGGCGGCAGCGATACGCACCGCCTCGCCAGGCTCGACAACCCTGGGACTCTCGGTGAAGTGGATCAGGCCAATCGCCCAAGCTCCGAGCCTCACCGCCTCGGCGGCGTCATCCAGATTGGTGATCCCACAGATCTTGACCCGCATGCCCCCAGGGTACGGGAGGCGGTGCGGGGGCTACTTGGCGGGCGGGCCGACCGGGCCGGCCTGCGAGTCTTCGGTCGACGCCGGGCGGACGCCGAGGGTCACCGTGACGTCTTGGGTGTCGCCGTCGCGATCGATGGTCAGTTCCAGCTTGTCGCCCGGCGAGGCCGCGTTGACGGCGTTGATCACTTCTTCCATCCCGGCGATCTTCTTGCCGTCGACCTTTGTGATGATGTCGCCGCCGAGCCGGAAGCTGGCGCCTTCGATAGTCGCCGAGGTGTCGCCCCCCTTGATGCCCGCCTTGTCGGCCGGGCCACCCTCAACGACTTCGTTGACGAGCGCCCCCTCTTCGGCCGGCAGCTTCAGCGCTTTGGCCAGGTCGGGGGTGATGCTGCCGCCGGTGATGCCGAGGTAGGCGTGCTTGACTTCGCCGTGCTCCTCGATCTGTTGAACCACTTCGCGGGCGGTGTTGATCGGCACCGCGAAGCCGATGCCGACGTTGCCACCACCGCCGCCGGTTTGGATCTGGGAGTTGATCCCGATCACACTGCCTGAAGAGTCGATCAGCGGGCCACCGGAGTTGCCGGGGTTGATCGCCGCATCGGTCTGGATCACATGCGAGATCGAGAACCCGTTGGGAGCCTGGATCTGGCGCTGCAGAGCCGAGACGATGCCCGCGGTGACGGTCCGGTCGAGCCCGAACGGATTGCCGATCGCGACAACTGGTTCGCCCACCTGGACCTTGGCGGAATCGCCCAATGCGAGGGGATGGAGGCTGTCGACCGGCGCGTCGACTTTGAGTAGCGCCACATCGGTCGCCGGGTCGGCCCCGACCACCTCGGCGTCATAGGTCGTGTCCGAGGAGCCGAGCTTGACCTCAACCTGGTCGGCGTCTTCGACCACGTGGGCGTTGGTGATGACATGGCCTTCGGTATCGATGAGGAAACCTGAGCCGGTCGCGACGCCACCGCCTTCCGGCTGACCGAAGGGACTCGGCTGGGACGATTCCCGAGCCTGTCGCTGGGCGGAGATGAAGGCGACCCCCTGCCCGTCACGGCGATAGATCTCGTTGACGAGATTGCCGTCGTTTTCGTCGCTGGCGCTGACCGGGGCCGCCAGGGGCTGTGCCACGGTGACGGTCGAGCCGTCCCCGTCGGCCTCAACCCAGCCGGTGGCGATCGCCACCCAGCCGAAGACGGCAACGACCGCGCCCCCCAGGAGGGCGGAGCCAAAAGAAGTGCGAAAGAAGCGCCTCATCGAGAGCGATCATCCACCGCGTCTCCAAAGTTCTTCTAAAAAAACCGTCTAGGGCAGGTAATGCTCGCGGGTGCCCTCGTCGGCCCCGGTCAGCTCCCGCGTCAAGGCCTCGGGGTCAGCAGCGCTCATCAGCGCTGAGCCGATTAGCACCGCATCGACCCCCACCCGCTCCAGCTCTTCCAGCTCGGCCCGGGCCGAAATCCCGCTCTCGGCGACCACCGTCTTGCCCGCCGGCACGTCGGGCATCAACTCGTACGTGGTGGCCACATCGACAGTTCCCTGCTCAAGATTGCGGTTGTTGATCCCGATCACGTCAGCGTCGAGCTGCAGTGCTCGCTCCAGCTCCTCCGCGTCGTGGACCTCTACCAGGCAGTCGAGGTCCAGGCCCCGAGCCCCCTCGTACAGCTCGGCCAGCGCGTCGTCGTCCAGCGCCTTTGCGATCAACAGGACCGCGTCGGCGCCGTTGACCGCAGCCTCAAAGAGCTGGTAGGGGTCGACGATGAAGTCCTTGCGCAGGATCGGCAGGCTGCAGGCGGCGCGGGCGGCGCGTAGATCCTCGAGTGAGCCGCCGAAGTGGAGTTCGTCGGTAAGCACCGAGAGGGCGGCCGCACCCCCCCTCTCGTAGGCGCCAACCTGCCCAGCGACACTCGCGCTCGCTGAGATCTCCCCGGCGCTCGGCGAACGCCGCTTGAACTCGGCGATCACGGAGAGGCCTGGGCGGACCAGCGCCTCGCTGAACGGCCGATCGTCGCCGCGGCCTGGAAGCCTCGACTCGAGGTCCGCCTGGGGCGTCTTGCCACGGCGTTCCTCTACTCCTTTTCGCGCCGCGGCGATCAGCTGCTCGATCATTCCCACTTGAGGGAGGAAGCCTAGTCGAGTCGCAGACCTAGCCGCTGTACTTGGCGCTGGTTGCAACCAGGCGGTCGAGCAGCTCACGAGCGGCGCCATCGTCGATTGCCGTGGCCGCCTTCTCCACGCCCTCGCCGAGACCGGCGGCTAGACCGCCGACGTAGATCGCCGCACCCGCGTTGAGCAGAACCAGATCACGCCGGGGACCGGCCTCCCCGGCCAACACAGCGCGCGAGGCGGCGGCGTTCTCCTCCGGGCTCCCGCCGGCGACCTCCTCCAGCTCGGCGGGGGCGAGGCCGAAGTCGCCCGGCTCGACGAACCACTCCGCAGTGCGACCGTCGGCGACCTCGATCACCCGGGTGCGGGCCGAAATCGAGAGCTCATCGACCCCGTCCTCGGCGGCGACAACCATCGCCCGTACGCTGCCCAAACCGACCAGAGCCTCGGCAATCGTCTCCTGGTAGTGGCGATCGGAGACGCCGAGTAGCTGGCGCTCTGCCCCGGCCGGGTTGGTCAGCGGCCCGAGGAAGTTGAAGATCGTACGCACTCCAAGCGCTTTGCGGACGGGCACAACGTGCGCCATCGCGGCGTGGTGACGGGGGGCGAACATGAAGCCGAAACCAACCTCGTCGATGCAGCGGCCGACCTCGATCGGATCGAGCTCGATGTCAACACCTAGCGCCTGGAGCAAGTCGGCTGAGCCGCAGCGGCTGGTGTTGGACCGATTGCCGTGCTTGGCGACCGCGCAACCGGCGCCGGCTGCGACCAGTGCCGCCGTGGTCGAGACGTTGAAGGTCGACGGACCGCCGCCGGTGCCGGCCGTGTCGACGAGGTCTTCGCGCGAAGTCTCGACCGCAGCCGCGAGCGCACGCATGGTCCGCGCCAGGCCGACCAGCTCGGGCACGGTCTCGCCCTTGGCCCGCAAGGCGATCAAGAAGGCGCCGGTCTGCACCTCGTCGGCGCGGCCCTCCATGATCTCCGCCAGCACCGAGGCGGCGTGATCGGCGGTCAGGTGGTCGCCTTTGCAGACCGCGTCGATCGCCCTCGTGACTACGTCGTTCGGCATCAGCTCTCCGCGAGGAAGTTCTTCAGCAGGTGCATGCCCTGCGGAGTAAGAACGGACTCCGGATGGAACTGGACGCCCTCCGCAGGCAGCTCGCGATGACGGACGCCCATGACGACATCGCCGAGGCTTGCGCTCAGCTCCAGCTCCTCTGGCAGGTTGGGGTCGGCGACCAGTGAGTGGTAGCGGCCGGCAACCAATGGACTCGGCAGACCGGCGTAGATCGCCTGCCCGTCATGGCTGACCTCGGCGTCCTTGCCGTGAACCGGCTCGCCCTGCACGGTCCGGCCGCCGAA
>DATNGU010000163.1:0-5763 GCA_035605775.1 Solirubrobacterales bacterium
TGTGCTGAGAGAGGTAGCCGATCTTGACGTTGTGGCCGAGCCGGACGGAGCCGGCCGCCGGCTCGCGCTGCCCGGCGAGGGTCTCGATCAGAGTCGTCTTGCCGGCGCCGTTGGGGCCGACGAGGACGACGTGTTCGCCCCGCTCGACCTCGACCCGAGCTTCGGAGAGCAGGGTGCGGCCGGGCACCTCGATCGTCGCCCCGACCAGTTTGACCACCACCCGCCCCGGCCGCTCCGGCTGCACGAAGGAGAAGCGCAGATTGCGCCGGTCGCGCTGCTCTGCTTCGACACCATCGCGCTTGATCTTGTCGATCTGTTTCAGCCGCGACTGCGCCTGGCGGGCCTTGGTCGCCTTGTAGCGGAAGCGCTCGACGAAGCGCTCCATCCGCTCGATCTCCGCCTGCTGGCGCTCGATCGCCTTGCCGCGGGCGATCTCGCGGGCGGCTTGCTCCTTACGCCAGGCGTGCCAGGGGCCGGCGAAGAAACGCGCCCGTTGTGCCTCCAGCTCCAGCACCGAGGTGCCCACCGCCTCCAGGAACCAGCGGTCGTGGGCGACGAGGACGACAGCCGCGTCGAGATCGCGCAGGTACTGCTCCAGCCACTCCAGCGAGGGAATGTCGAGATGGTTGGTCGGCTCGTCGAGGAGCAGCAGGTCGGGCCGGCTCGCCAACGCCCGGGCCAAAGAGACCCGAGTCAGCTCGCCGCCGGAGAAGGTCGAGAGCGAGCGCTCGCTCTCCTCGCCGCCGAAGCCGAGACCGCGCAGGACGGCGATCACCTGATCGCGCCAGCGGTAGCCGCCGCCGTGCTCGAGCCTTTGCTGGGCGGCGGCGTAGGCGCCCAGGGTCTGCTCGTCGGCCCCCCCACCCGACATCGCTGCCTCGAGCCGCTCCAGCTCGGCCTCGGTTTCCAGCATGTCGGTGCGGCCGGAGAAGATGTACTCGCCGAGGGAGACCTCGGCATCGCGTGGCGGACGCTGGTCATGCAGGGCGACGCGAGCGCCTTTCTGCAGGACGAGGCTGCCCGAGTCCGGCGCGAGCTCGCCGGCCAGCAACCGCAGCAAGGTCGACTTGCCGGCACCGTTGCGACCGGAGAGCGTCATCCGCTCGCGTGGCTCGAGCTTGAAGGAGACGTCGGCGAACAGCAGCTGGCCGCCCATGTGGACGTCGAGAGAGGTTGCGGTCGCGATTGCCATCGGCGCTACGTTACGAGAGAGCCCCAAGTCCGGCTCATCTCGGCAGGGGTTCCACTTAACTTTTTCTGAAGACAGTCTCTGGCTGTCAGCCAGCGTCTCCGCAGAAAAAGTACAAGACGTTCCACCCCTGCCGAGATGAGCTCCTACGTGAGCAGCGTGACGACGCCGCGGGCAATCATCAGGAGGCCTAGAGCCGTGGCTACCCGCACCGCCCAGGTGCGGCCGCTCTCGCGCAGTGCCCGCTTGAACCGCTCGACCGCCCTCGGCGTCCAGTCCGGGGCGATCATGTAGGCGAGCAGCGGGATCTCCAGCAGCATCAGCATGATCACGTTGAAGGCGAGGACGACGGCGACGGTGACCGGATCGGCCAAGTTCTCGTCGGAGATGCGGTACAGGGCGGTGATGTAGGTGGCGCCCGGCAGGGTAAGAAGCGCTCCCACGACGAAGGTGGTCCGCGCCGAGCCACGGCCGAGGGCCTGTTGCCAGCGCGGTGGCCCCGACGGGCCTTTCGCCGCTTTGCGCTCGCGTCGCCGCTCGACAAGCCGCTGATCGCGCCCGGTGCCGAGCACAGTGGCGATCGCCAGCGCCAAGCAGCCCAGGGCGATGTCCGCTCCCGGTCCGAGCGTCGTCTGCGTCGTCTGCACCAGACCCGAGTGCCGCAACGCAAAGACGATGACCAGACCGATGGTGACGCTGGTCATTGCCGCTCCGAGTAGGTAGCCGAGCAGCAACCGCTTGGGGTGCGGCAGCATCAACATCACGGTCGTCGCGGCGAGCAACGTCGGGTAGAGCGCCGCCAGGAATGCGAGGAAGAAGACGTCGCCCACCTCCCGACCCTATAAGGACGTGCGGGGCCGTAGTCTGGACCGATGGAGCGAGAGGAGCTGCGGGCGGTGCAGGCGCCGCTGAAGGAGCGCTATGGGGAGGAGCCGAAGGCCGCCCTGGTCACGCTCTCCGCCAGGGGCACGCTGGGCGAAGGGGTTTCCTGCTCGGTCGACACCGGCCGAGCCCTGGCCGAAGCCGGGCTGCACCCCGCCTCCGGTGGCGACGGCTCGCTGCTCTGCTCGGGCGACATGCTGCTCGAGGCGCTGGTCGCCTGCGCCGGGGTGACGCTGCGGGCGGTGGCCACTTCATTGGGAATCGCGGTCGAGTCCGGCACGGTGCGCGCCGAGGGCGAGCTCGATTTCCGCGGCACGCTGGCGGTCGATCGCGACGCCCCGGTCGGATTCCGTGCGATCCGCCTCGGCTTCGAGCTCGACACCGAAGCGAGCGCGGAGGAGCTAAGCACCCTGCTGAAGCTGACCGAGCGCTACTGCGTCGTCTTCCAGACGCTCTCCACCCCGCCCCGGCTTTCGGTCGCGGTAAAGACCAAGTAGAGCTCAGCGAGAGAAATGCTTGCTGGCGATCTGGTCGATCGTGCCCCTGGTCCTGATCGTGATCGGGCCGAGGGCCGCGGCGATCGCCTTCAGGTCCAGCTCCGAGTCGGAGATGCCTCCTTCCGGAAGCCAGTAGAGCTCGCGACCTTCGACCGCGAGGCGGTCGGCATCGGTCGACATTGCCAACGCCTTCTTCGCCGCCGTCGGCGTCGGCTTCTTCACTAGCAGCGCAACCTGAAGCTGGCCTTTCGAGCTGTCGAGGAGCTTCGCCGTGAACGGCTGGTACGCGGCTATCGCCAGCAACTCCTTCGCCGAGCGCAAAAAGACCGGGACCTCATAGCCGAGCGCATCGGCGAGACCCTCTTCGAGACGGGAGGTCAGCTTCGCGGCCGCTTCGTCCCGCTTGAAGATCACGTTGCCGCTGGCGCGAAAGGTGGCAACGTCGTCGCACCCCAGTGCTTCGAAATGCGAGCGGAGATCGTCGTTGGTGATCCGGCGGCCGCCGAGGTTCATGCCTCGCAGAAAGGCGACGTAGCGATCCATGCCCCGCCACCTTACGAGCTCGCCGGCCCTCGGACTGAGACGATCCGCAGATGAGCGACTACCGGAGCCTGCCGCCCGATCTACCCGTCCCGGAGGACGACGGCGCTGCCGATCGTCTGATCGGCACCCCACTCCCAGAGCTGACGCTGCCCACTACGCAGGGAGGAACCGCGGACCTGGCCGAGCTTGGCCGCAAGCGGCTCGTTGCCTACGTCTACCCCCGCACCGGGGTTCCGGGCCAGCCATCGCCCGCGGGCTGGGACGACATACCCGGAGCGCGCGGGTGCACGCCGCAGAGCTGCGCGTTTCGCGACAGCCTCGAGGAGTTCAATGACCTCGGCGCCGCCGTGATCGGGGTCAGCGCACAAACGCCCAAGGAGCAGCGCGAGTTCGCCGAGCGCGAGCACATCCCCTTCTCGCTGCTGAGTGACGACGACCTGAAGCTCGCCCAGGCGCTGCGCCTGCCCACCTTCGAGGTCGAGGGCATGACCCTCTACAAGCGCCTCACCTTCGTCGCCGAGGAGGGCCACATCGTCAAGGTCTTCTACCCCGTCTTCCCGCCCGACCGCAACGCCGCCGAGGTGCTGGCCTGGCTGGCCGCCCACGCCGGATGACCCGGCGTGGGAATCGCATCTATGGAGGCGGCCGGAATTGAACCGGCGTCCGTGGCCGTAGCGCGAAGGTTTCTACAGGTTTAGCCGGCGCTTGAATCTCGTCTCCCGGGGTCCGCGCCGGCGGGCACTACGGGAGACAAAGCCCTCTGAAATGTCCCCTGGCGGACGGGGCGATCCGCCCGGGTAAGCCCGCAATTTGAAGCCGGTGCCCCTCTCCGCGGGCGGGAGAGGGCCGACTCTCACTCACTTAGATCTAACTAAGCAGCGAGGGCGAACTCATGGTCCGCACGTATTGGTTGGTGCCGGTGTTTAACGAGGCCTCCGGCAACCTCGACCTGCAACCGTTCGCACGGATCGACCGCGTCGAAGCCTGTCGCCCCCGTGCTATGTGCCCTCGATTGTACGGTGTCATGAGTGCGGAACGAACAAGCGTGCATATCTGATTCCTCCGGTCGTGAGTCGAGCGCGAAATAGATGTCGCCGGAGCGCGAATTCGACGCGATCGTGATCGGCGCCGGCGCCCCCGGCGAGGTTTGCGCGGGACGCCTGGCCGACGGCGGACTCTCGGTAGCGATCGTCGAGCAGCACCTGGTCGGTGGCGAGTGCTCCTACTACGCCTGCATGCCGTCGAAGGCGCTGCTGCGGCCGGGTGAGTTGCTGGCCGAGGCGCGGCGGGTGCCTGGAGCCGCCGCCGCAGTCACCGGCGACCTCGACCCGCAGGCGGTCCTCGACCGGCGCGACGAGGTGATCCACGACCTCGACGACTCGGGTCAGCTCCCCTGGCTCGAGGAACGCGACATCGAGCTGTTCCGGGGCGAGGGCAGGCTCGACGGCGAGCGGCGAGTGGTCGTCGGCGAGGAGACGCTGACCGCACGCAGGGCGGTGGTGGTGGCGACCGGCAGCGGCGCCGCGATGCCGCCGATCGACGGGCTCGATTCGGTCCGCGCCTGGAACAACCGCGACGCGACGACTTCGAAGCGAGTGCCGCCGAGCATGGTCATCCTCGGCGGCGGCCCGGTCGGCTCCGAGCTGGCCCAGGCCTGGTCGACCCTGGGGACCTCGGTCACCCTGATCGAGGGTGAGGAGCGGCTGCTGCCCCGCGAGGAGCCATTCGCGGGCGAGCAGGTCGCCACCTCCCTGCGTGATTCCTATGGCGTCGACGTGCGCACCGGCGTCCTCGCCCAGCGGGTCTCCGCCAGCGGCGACGGGGTGGTGGTGGAGCTGAACGACGGCGGCCGAGCGGAGGGGGCAGAGCTCCTCGTGGCGATCGGGCGGGTGCCCCGCACCAAGGAGATCGGGCTGGAATCGGCCGGGGTGGAGCCCGGCGAGGACGGCTTCCTTGCGACCGACGATCGCCTGCGTGTCGGCGGCCGCGAGTGGCTCTACGCCGTCGGCGACGTCAATGGGCGGGCGCTGTTCACCCACATGGGCAAGTACCAAGCGTGGGTGGCCGCCCAGAACCTGCTCGACAGGCAGGTCGACGCGATCGCCGAAGGCATCGGCTCGCCCCGGGTCACCTTCACCGACCCCCAAGTTGCCGCGGTTGGCAAGACGCTGGCCCAAGCTAAAGACGCAGCGATCGACGCGCGCGCGGTCGACGTCCCCACCGACGCCACCGCCGGCGCCAGCTTCCAAGGCAAGGGCACGGGTGGGACCTCGCGCCTGGTAATCGACGAGGCGCGAGAAACGATCGTCGGCGCCACCTTCAGCGGCTTCGAGACCGCCGACTTCCTCCACGCGGCAACCATCGCCATCGTCGGCGAGGTACCTCTCAAGCAACTACGTCACGCGGTCGCCGCATACCCGAGCCGATCTGAGGTCTGGCTCAAGCTGATCGAAGCCGCCGGCCTGTAAGAGCTCAGACCCGCGAGCGCCGCTTCAGGTCTTCCGCGAACTCACGCGGCAGCCCCGGAATCTCATCGAGCTCGTCGATCGACTGGAAGCGACCGACACGCTCGCGGTGAGCGAGTAGGCGGGTCGCCTGGGTGACGGACAGGCCCTGCGCTCGAAGCTGCTCGAAGCTGACGTTATTGAGTTC
>DATNGU010000164.1:0-2277 GCA_035605775.1 Solirubrobacterales bacterium
GATCAGGGTCACCTCCTGCCCGCTCACGCGACCACCGCCTCGTGGGGCTCGCCGGCGGCGGCGATCACGTCCTCGAACTCCTGGCGGAACTTGCGCACCATCGCGCCGACCGGCATCGCCATCGAGTCGCCGAGCACGCAGAGGCAGTGGCCCATGATGTTCTCCTGGACCGAGCTGATGATGTCGAGGTCCATCGGCGTCGCCTCGCCGCGCACGACCCGTTCCAGCATCTTCACCGTCCAGTTGGTCCCCTCGCGGCACGGGGTGCACTTGCCGCAGGACTCGTGGTGGTAGAAGCGCGCCGTGCGCAGCGCCATGTGCGGGATCGAAACCTTGTCGTCGGCGACGATGATCGAGCCGGAGCCGAGCATCGAACCGGCCTCGGCCATCGCCTCGAAGGAGTAGGGGAGGTCCAGGCCCTCCTCGGCGGTGAGGACCGGGGAGGAGGAGCCGCCCGGGTAGAAGGCCTTCAGTTCGCGCCCCTCGAGCGGGCCGCCCGCCAGGTCGTAGATCAGCTCGCGGGTCGGGATCCCCAGCTCGACCTCGTAATTGCCGGGACGCCGCACCCCGCCGGAGACCGAGACCACCTTGGTGCCCGGTGACTGCTCGGTGCCGAAGCCACGGAACCACTCGGCGCCGTGGGCGACGATGCGCGGCACGTTGGAGAGCGTCTCGACGTTGTTGATCAGCGTCGGTCCGCCGTAGAGGCCTTGCACTGCGGGGAAGGGTGGCTTCAGCCGCGGGTTGCCGCGCTTGCCCTCGAGCGCATCGAGCAGAGCCGTCTCCTCGCCGCAGATGTAGGCGCCGGCGCCGCGGTGGACGATCAGCTCCAGGTCGCGGCGGCTGCCGAGGATGTCCTTGCCCAGGTAGCCCCCCTCGTAGGCTTCGGCGACCGCGGCGTCGAGGATGTCGGCCTGTGCGTCGTACTCGCCGCGGATGAAGATGAAGGCGTGGCCGGCGTCGGCTGCGATCGCGGCGATCGCGATCCCCTCGATCAGCTGGTGCGGGTTGCGCTGCATCAGCTCGCGGTCCTTGAAGGCGCCCGGCTCGGACTCGTCGGCGTTGCAGCAGAGGTACTTGGCCATGTCGCCGCGGGGCAGGAAGGAAGCCTTTTTGCCCATCGAGAAGCCGGCACCGCCACGGCCGCGCAGGCCGGACTCTTCGAGCTCCTTGAGGATCTCCTCGGCCTCCAGCTCGCGGTAGGCCTTCTCCAGCGTCGCGTAGCCGCCGTAGCCCTTGTAGCCGGTAAGGGTGCGCAGCGCCGGGTCCTCGGCGTGCTCGAGCAGGACGCGCGTCTCAGGCACCGGCGTCACCTGCGAGCGGCCGCTTCTCCAGCGCCTTCTCCGGCAGCACCTCGGAACCCGCCAGCAGCTGCTCGATCGCGGTCTTGGCTTCCGCCGCCTCCAGCGGGCCGAAGTAGCGCTCGTCGATCGAGGCCATCGGGGCGATGTCGCCGGCGCCCAGGCACTCGAAGCCGGTGACGAAAATGTCTTCATCGCCGCCAGCGGCGGCGCGAAAGGCGTCGAGCAGCTCGTCGCCGCCGCGCATCCAGCAGCTGATGTTGGTGCAGACGGCAACTTTGCGAGTGCCGACCGGCTCGGTGTGGAGCAGGTCATAGAAACTCGCCACCGACTCCAGGTAAGCGGGGGTCACCCGCATCACCGCGGCGGCCTGCCGGATTCCCTCCGGCGTACACCAGCCGTAGAGCCGCTGCACCGCCCAGAGCGCCGGGATCGAGACCGAGTGGCGATCGGGGTAGCGCCCCATCAGCGTCTCGATCTGCTCGCGCAGCTCGGGGGGGCAGTCGACTTCGTGAAGCTCCGGAATCCCCTCCGGGGTCCGGTCCGGAACCCGCCCCTCGGTGATGGCGCGGTCGAGGGGAAGCTCGCTCACCGGTCCACCCCCCCCAGGATCGGGTCGAGCATGCCGAGGCTGGCGATCATGTCGGCGACGTAGCCGCCCACCGACATGTCCTTGAAAGCCTGCAGGTTGACGAAGGAGGGGTCGCGGAAGTGGACCCGGGCCGGCCTCGAGGAGCCGTCGGCGAGGACGAAACAGCCCAGCTCCCCGCGTGGCGACTCGATCGCGTAGTAGACCTCGCCCGCCTCGACCCGATAGCCCTCGGTGACCAGCTTGAAGTGATGGATCAGCGACTCCATCGAGGTCGAGAGCTCCGAGCGCGGCGGCAGCACGTACTTGCGGTCGTCGGCGATGAATGGTCCCTCGGGCAGCCCGTCGAGCGCCTGCTCGACGATCCGCACCGACTCGACCATCTCC
>DATNGU010000165.1:0-8410 GCA_035605775.1 Solirubrobacterales bacterium
GACGGCGGTGACGACGAAAAAGCCGCCGAGCCGGTCGAGGTTGCCGAACAGCGAGAGGATGCCCGCGGCCTGCAGCCCCGGCGCGCCCAGGCAGAGGGCGAAGGTCGAAATCGTCATTGGGAACCAGGAGAGCTTGAGCACGAAGAGGAACTGGCCGACGAGCTCCTCGCCGTAGGGATACGGCGGCTTTACGGCGGAGACAAGCGTCCGCGCCGTCAGCAGCACCATCTCCCCCACCTCCTCGACGAACGACTTGGCGGGCAGGAACGCCCGCGCTACAGCTTGTGCTGCCACCAGCTCATCGCCCGCTCGAGGGGACTGGCCTCCTGAACCCTTTCGCGCCCCACCTGCCGCGCTCGCTGCTCCGCTGCTTTCTGTGCTTCGGAGAGCTGGGCGATCAGCGTGTCCCGCGTCTGCTCCAGCTCCTCCACTCCGGCGACATGGGCACTGGCCCGCCGCGGGGCCGTGGGCAGGTCACGCGGTAGGTCGCGCAGATAGGCAGCCAACTCCGCCTCAAGCCGGGCGATCTGCCGTCGCAGCTCGTGACGCACCTCGATCGCCTCGCTCTCCTCCCCCAGGTCAGGAAGATCGGCGGCGGGCTGAAACGGGACCTCACCCAAGGCCCCCGGCATGCTCGCGCAGGCCGAGGCGACGATCGCCAGCTCACGCGGGTCGAGGCCGACCTCGTGGGCCCGCCTCAGCGCGTCGGTCGCAATCTCCTCCAGTTGCGTAGCAGCCTTGATTCCCTCGGCGACAAAGGTGCCCTGGCCCTGCCGACTGACGACCATGCCCTCCTGCTCGAGGCCGGCGTAGACGGCGCGCACAGTGTTGACGTTGACGCCGGCCCACTCAGAGAGGCGGCGAAAGCTCGGCAGCCGCTCGCCGGAGGCGAGGCGACCGGTCGCGATCAGCGCCCGCAACCGCCAGGTCAGCTGCAGGCCGACCGGCAGCTCGTCCCCAGGGTCGATCGAGAATGGGTTCAGATCCTCATCGGTGACCGGCTGTGCCATTGAAAGGACACAATAGAGGGAGCAAGTGTGTTAGTCAACTAGTACAGCCACGCAAAAGACCGCAGGCGCCGCTCGCCCAGCCGCGCTCCGACCAGGACAACAGAAGCCCGTAGCGGCGGCCGGTCTGGGTGGGCAAACCGCAAGTGGCGGAGTCCCGAGCGCTAAGCACGGAGATAACCCGCCCTCGCCGGATCCCGGCGGCGCCTTTATAGACCCGCTGCACCCTGTACCGGTAAACCGCCCGAAGCTGGGTGCGCGGAGTCACCTTCAGCAAGCGCCCCGCAATCGCCGCATCAGCCCGTTGCACTGCGTCGCTCCGCGTCAATGGCGCACAAGAGCAGGCCTGGGCGCTCCCGGCAAACACCAGGGCGCCCAGGACGACAACTGCCGCAGTCACCCGGCGCCTCAATCGCACGCTTCAACTGTAGAGAGAAACGTCCGGTTTCACAATCGGCGCCGTTCAGTGGAACCACTGCTGGGCTGGCCCTCTACGGCGTGAGGACGACCTTGAGCGCTTCGCGGTTGTCGTAGAGCTCGTAGGCCTCGGCCGCCTGATCGAGCTTCATGTGGTGGGTGACCAGCGGCGAAGGGTCGAGCTTCCCCGCTTCGAGCAGACCAAGGACGCGGTCGACATGGGCGATCACGTTGGCGAGGCCGAGCTTCAGGCTGAGACCCTTGAGCCAGGCGAGCCCGATCGGAACCTCGCCCTTGCCGGCGTAGGCGCCAATTCCGGAAACCGTGCCGGCGTCGCGGGCGAGGCTGATCGCCATCGCCAGCGGCGCCGGATCACCGACCGCGTCGACGACGACGTCAACGCCGCGCTTTTCGGTGGCAGCCCGCACCGCTTGCTTCGGCTCCTCCTCGGTCAGATGGAGCGGAACGGCGCCAAACCGCTCCGCCATCGCCAACCGCGCCTCGACCGAGTCGATAGCGAAGACCTTGGTCGCTCCAGCGGCTACCGCCGCCTGGACCGCGCAGAGGCCGACCGGGCCGAGTCCGAGCACCGCGACGGTGTCGCCTGACCGGGTTCCGGCGTGGGCGACGGCGTGGTAGCCGGTGCCCATCACGTCGCCGGCGAACAGCGCCACCTCGTCGCTCATCCCGTCCGGGACCCTGCGCAGAGTCAAGTTCGCACGAGGCACCAAGAGCTGCTCGGCCTGGGCACCCTGCAGATCGCCCAGATTCGATCCGTGGCCGAAGGTGCGCCCACGCTCGCAGCGGTGGTAGTCGCTGCGCAGGCAGGCGGCACAGGTGGCACAAGCGGTGTGGAAGCAGCCGAGCACGCGATCGCCGACCGCGACCCGCTCGACATCCGCCCCTGCGGCGAGCACCGTGCCGACGAACTCATGGCCGATCGTGAAGCCGGTCTCGACCGGAACTCGGCCGTGGTAGATGTGGAGGTCGGAGCCGCAGATCCCACTCGCCTCGACCCGCACCAGCGCGTCGTCGCCGGCGACGATCTCAGGGTCGGCCTTCTCCTCGATCCGGACTTCGCCGGGAGCCTGGAAAGTGACGGCGCGCATGGGCGCCAACCGTATTGGATGCCGGCGCTCAGCCGACGCTGACGCCGGCGACCTGGAAGCGGCCGGCGTCCGCACCGGGGCTGGCGGTCTCGGCAATCCGCGCTTCCAGCGACAGCTCGCGCTCGAAGTCGGCCTCCTCGCCGTGGCGGAAGGAGACATCTTTGTCCTCGAGCAGCTCGACGAAGACCTCGACGAAGCGGGCGTCGAGCTGTTTGCCGGCCACCCGCCGCAGCTCCTGGATCGCCTCGTAGCTGGAAGTCGGGGTCCGGTAGGAGTCGCGTGCCGTCATCACGTCGTAGGTGTCGGCGACAGAAATGATCCGCGCCAGCTCGGGAATGTCGTCGCCTTCGAGGCCACGCGGATAGCCTTTGCCGTCGATCCGCTCGTGGTGGGCGAGGATGATGTCGGCCACCGGGCCGTAGCCGTCCAGCGAGGAGACGACGCGGGCGCCCTGCTGAGGATGGCGGCGGATCAGCATCCAGTCTTCGTCGGTCAGCGGCACGTTCGCCTTCAGGATCCGGTCGGGAAGGATGAACTTGCCGATGTCGTGCAGCAGCGCGGCGATGTGGACCAACTCCTCCTCGCGGCGCGAGAGGCCAGCCTTCTGCGCGATCGCCCGCGAGTAGCGGGCGACGGCGGCGCTGTGGCGGGCGGTCATCTGGTCCCGCAGGTCAAGCGTTCGCAGCAGCGCGCTCAACATCCCAACCTGGAAGCTCGCAAGCTGCTTGGTGCGCACCTCCAGCTCGGTGGCGCGCTCCTCGGACTTAAGCAGGGCGCCGAGCAGGTACTGGAAGGTGACCAAGACGATGCCGAACATCGCGACCCCGGCCAGGCCGATCTGGAAGTAGAGGAAGGCGACCCCGACCGCCATCAACGCCGCCGCCATCTCGGAGGGGAGCAGCGGGATCATCACCGTGCGGACCTTCTCGACGAAGGAACTGCGCTCCAGATAACAGGTGTAGGCGCCGATCATCGTGAAGTTCATCGCCAGCGCGGCGAGGAAGGTGCCGAAGACGAGGACGTAGAAGGCTGGGTCGGCGGAAGAGATCTGCGTGGCCTCGACAGCCTCGTGGAACCCGATTCCCACGGCGAGCGGGAAGGTCACGTAGGTCACCAGGTTGACGAGCAGGTCGGCCCGGCCTTCCCTGAAGCGAATCCAGCCGGCGAGTATCGAGATCGCGCCGATCATCGCGGCCGGAGTCCCGCCGAGCAGGACCATGGCCAGGACGAGGGCGAGGAAGTTGCCGGAGATCTTCAGACGAGATTCCGTCTCGATCGACATCACGTCGCTGAAGATCGAGAACCCGAGCAGGATGCCGAACAGGGCGAGGTTCCAGTTCGCGTTCGACCCCTGCCAAATGGCGACGGCGATGTCGGCGGCGAGAGCTGCCGTTAGCAGCACCTGGCTTAACCGTGTGGGCCGCTCGTTTTCCATGGGATCGCGTCTGGTCCGGCCACCGCGCCGGCTCAGTCCCTGGGAGTTTCGCGCGCGCGCGGCGATTCCTGCGACTGGGAGCCAAGTCTGCGGCGGCGACCGCAACCTGCGATATCAAGGTAGTCGCTTGCCATGGCCCCGACAACCCGCCTAGATCACCTGGCCAAGAATTTGCAACTTCCGCAAAAAGCGAAGTTGCGCGATGCAAAACGAGCAAGGGGCGCCCATGGGCGCCCCTTGCAAACTGGAAGGCAAGCGCTAAGAAGCGTTTGCCTTGTCTCTAAGTTTCTTACCTTTTCCAGCCCATTTGCCCTATCCCTTCGTCGAAGCCCGTCGGGGTATCGCGCCAAATCCAGCGCGAACTTCTTAATCAGCTGGCAAGTTTGTAGCACAACCGAGCGGAAACTTGTGCATTTGCAACGAAACTTGTGCATAAACGCTGTAGGACTTGACCTCAGAAATGAGTAGCCCACGCCTGAGAGACCCGCTGCGACGACCGGCCTTTCGCCGCCTTGCGCTCTCCTACGCGGTCAATGAGATGGGCGATTGGCTCGGCGTCATCGCCCTCTCAGTGCTCGTCTTCGAGCTGACCGACAGCGCCCTGGCCACGGCGCTGCTCTTTATGGGAACCGGTTTCCTGCCGGCGCTACTGACGCCCGTCTTCGTCGCTCGCCTGGAGCGCCCCCCACCCCGTTTCGTGCTGCCGGCGATCTACGCTGCGGAGGCGGCGGCCTTCGGCGTCCTGGCGCTGCTCGCGGACCATTTCTCCCTGGCTGCCGTAGTCGTCGTCGCGGCGCTTGACGGCGCCCTCGCGTTGACGGCCAAGACGCTGACCCGCGCCGTGACCGCGGCGATGCTCGAGCCGAAGGGCGAGCTGCGGGCCGGCAACGCAGTTCTAAACATCGCCTTTACCGGCGGCGCCGCGGTAGGACCGGCGCTGGCTGGAGGGGTGGTCGCGGTCTTCGGTGTCCAATCGGCGCTCTTACTGGACGCCGCCTCCTTTTACCTGATCGCTTGGATCCTGCTCACGGCAAAACCGCTACCCCAGGCCGAGCCGGAGCCAGGGCGGCTGCGCGAGCAAGTGCGTGCCGGCCTCGGCTACATCCGCGGCAACGTCACGCTGCGGCGCCTGCTCGCAGCACAGGCCGGAGCCTTCGTCTTTTTCTCCGCGGTAGTCCCAATCGAGGTGATCTACGCGAAGGAAACCCTGGACGCGGGGGACACCGGCTACGGCGTGATGCTCGGCAGCTGGGGGGCCGGGATGGTGCTGGGCAGCATCGTCTTCGCCACCCTGCGGCGGGCACCGTTGCCGCTGCTCCTTTTCTTCAGCACCGTCGCGGTCGGCGCCGGCTATCTGGGCATGGCCGCCGCCCCGAGCCTCGCCATCGCCTGTGCGGCTTCTGTCGTTGGGGGTTTGGGGAACGGCATCCAGTGGGTGACGCTGGTCAGCGCCGTCCAGGAGCTGACTGCGTCGACGATGCAGGCGCGGGTGATCAGCGTGCTCGAATCGATCGGCGCGGCGACGCCGGGCATCGGCTTCCTCCTCGGCGGCCTGATCGCGACCAGCTGGAGTCCGCGGGCGACCTTCCTTGTCGCTGGGGCGGGCGTAATGGTCATTGTCGCCGCCTCGGCGCTGCTGCTGGGCAGGAATTGGCTCCCGGACGGCGCAAAAGAACGTCCAGGGACCATTGACGCCGCCGACGAGATTATGGTGGAGTTAATTCCCGCAGAGGTTCTGCCCGGTCTAGAACGGAGGTCGTGACGTGAGGAAGCTGCCCGCAGCGCTGGCTGTTGTCGGACTGACGGTTGTAGCCCTAAGCCTCGCGTCGTGTGGGGGCGGCTCGGACTCCGGCGGCAAAGAGGGTGGCACGCTGCGCGGCACCTACGCTTCCTTCGCCGAACTCGATCCAACCATCGCCTACACGGCCGAAGGCTTGACCGCGATGTACAACACTTACCTGCCGCTGCTGACCTACGCCCACGCTAACGGCCAAGCAGGTACGGAAGTGGTCCCGGCACTCGCCCAGAGCCTGCCCAAGATCAGCAAGGACGGCAAGACCTACACGCTCACCCTGCGCAAGGGGCTCAAGTACTCCGACGGCGCCCCGGTCAAGGCCTCCGACTTCGCCAGCACGATCGAACGCATCTTCAAGCTCAACTCCCCCGGCTCTTCCTTCTACACGGCCATCGTCGGCGCCGAAAAGTTCGCCGAAACCAAGAGCGGTGGCATTCCCGGGATCGAAACCGACGACAAAACCGGTGAGATAGTCATCCACCTGACGCAGCCGCGAGGCACCTTCACCAACGAGCTGGCGTTGCTCTACTCCGCCCTCCTTCCCAGCGACACGCCGGCGAAAAATCTGACCGCCGACCCGGCCCCGGCGACGGGGCCGTACGCGATCACCAAGTCCGAACCGGGACGCGGTTGGTCCTACGTGCGCAACCCGCAGTGGGCAAAAACCAACGGCGAGCTGATGCCCGATCTGCCCAGCGGGCACGTCGACAAGATCGAGATCTCGGTCGTCCGCAACAAAGCGACCTCGGTCAACGAAATCGAACGGGGCAAGTCGGAATGGATGCAGAGCATCCTCCCCGCCGATCTCTACAACAAAGTCAAGGACAAATTCGAAGGGACCCAGTTCCGGGTCGAGCAGCCGATCAACCTCTACTACTTCTGGATGAACACGTCGCAACCGCCCTTCGACGACCTCAAGGTGCGCCAGGCGGTCAACTACGCGGTCGACACCGCGGCGCTGGAACGGATCTACTCCGGCTCACTCGTCGCCGCCCACCAGGTTCTGCCCAAAGACATGCCGGGTCACGAGCCCTTCGACCTATACCCACACGACATGGCCAAGGCCAAAGAACTTCTCGCCCAGGCCAACCCCGCCGATCGCGACATCACCGTCTGGACCGACAATGAAAGCCCCAACGATGAAGCCGGCGCCTACTACCAGGACGTACTGAGCAAACTCGGCTTCAACGCCAAGCTGAAGACGATCAACGCCGACGTCTACTTCCAGCTGATCAGCAATACCTCGACCCCCGACCTGGACACCGGCTGGACCAACTGGTTCGCGGACTATCCGCATCCCAACGATTACTTCCAACTCCAGCTTTCCGGAGAAAGCATCGCTCCAATCGGCAACACGAATCTCGCCCGTATCGACGACCCCAAGCTGAACGCGAAAATCTCCAAGCTCGCCGAAGAACAGCTCGGGCCCGGGCAGGAAGACGAATACGCGGAAATGGACCGTGAATTCATGGAACAGGCGCCTTGGACCCCTTACGGGACGAACACCGTCTCCACCTTCGTCTCCAGCGACATCAACCTCGATGAGGTGATCTTCAACCCGACCTTCGGCCAGGATCTGACCAGCTTCCAGTTCAAGTAATGGATACCCGCAGCCCCTGGTATCTGGCCTACCGGCGGCTGCGACGCAACCGGACGGCGCTCGCCTTCGCCGCCCTCTTCGCCCTGATCGCGCTCTTCGTCCTCGCAGCGCCGCTCTGGGCCAACAACGTCGCCGACACCGGGCCGAACGCGACGCACACCTTGGATAAAGTCGAAGTCGACGGCGAGGCGCGCGAAGTCGTCAACCGCGAAGGCAAGCCTGTCGGTCCGCTCTGGTTCAGCGCCGGCGGCAAGTTCTTCCTCGGCGCTGACGGGCGCCTCGGGCGCGACGAGATGGTGCGGCTGATGTACGGCGGGCGCACCTCGCTCTTCATCGGCATCGTCGCGGCGCTGATTACGACGCTCTTGGGAACGACTCTAGGTCTCCTCGCCGGCTACTACCGCGGTTGGGCCGATGCGGTGATCGCACGGACGATGGACGTGATCTGGGCCTTCCCCGTGATCCTGCTGGGGATTGCCCTCGGAGTCGCGCTTGCGACCAGCGGGCTGCAGATCGGCCCAATGCACCTCTCCGGAAGCTCGATCTGGATCCCGATCTTGATCATCGGGGTCGTCTACACGCCCTACGTGGCCCGGCCAATCCGCGGCGAGGTTCTAGCGCTGCGCGAGAAAGAGTTCGTCGAGGCTGCCGTGTCGCAGGGCGCGGGCTCGCTGCGGGTGATGTTCGGCGAGCTGCTCCCGAACCTGCTCTCGACGGTCATTGTCTTCTTCGCGATCGGCATCGCCAACAGCATGCTGCTCGAGTCGATCATTTCCTTCCTCGGCGTCGGCGTGCAGGCGCCGAACACCTCCTGGGGGACGATGATCGCGGGCGGCTTCGAGCTGATCACCAGCTCACCGCTGCTGACGGTTATCCCCGGGGTGATGCTGCTGCTCACGGTGCTGGCGGTCAACGTCTTCGCCGACGGGCTGCGCGACGCTCTCGATCCGAAAGCGAAGCTGCGACTCGAGGCCCATGCCGGAATCGCCGAGCCCGAGGGGACGCCGGTCTGATGGTCCGCTTCGCGCTCAGGCGACTCGCCGGGAT
>DATNGU010000166.1:0-7800 GCA_035605775.1 Solirubrobacterales bacterium
ACACGGCTCCGCGCTCCTGGAGCTGCTCGACCACGTGCTTGTTGTGGACGATCTCCTTGCGGACGTAGACGGGCGCGCCGTAGTGGTCGAGCGCCTGCTCGACGGTCTGCACGGCACGGTCCACCCCGGCGCAATATCCACGCGGGGCGGCAAGCAGGACGCGCTTCGGGGTGGCTTGCGCGGTGTCAGACATTGCCTCCAGGGTACCTTTCCATGATGCGCACCAGTGGAGACCACCTCGAGCGGCTCAGCTCGACCGACGCCTCGTTCCTCACCAACGAGACCTCGTCCAGCCATATGCACATCGGCGGCATCCTCATTTTCGAGGGGCCTCCGCCCCGCTACGTCGACCTGGTCGAGCATGTGAGAGGAAAGCTGGACCAGGTCCCCCGCTTCCGCCAGCGCCTCGTCGTGCCCCCGCTGGAGGCGGGACGTCCGCTCTGGGCCGACGACGTCAACTTCAACCTCAGCTACCACATCCGCCACACGGCGCTGCCCGAGCCGGGCGGAGAGGCGCAGCTGAAGCGGCTCGCCGCCCGCGTCTTCTCGCAGCAGCTCGATCGCTCCAAGCCGCTCTGGGAGATGTGGCTGGTGCAGGGCCTGGAGCGCGACCGCTTCGCGCTGCTGACCAAGACCCACCACGCTGCGGTCGACGGGATCGCCGGGGTGGACATTGGAACTGTGCTCTTCGACCTCGAGCCGATACCGGAGCCGGCGCCGGTCGAGGATGGCTGGCAGCCCCAGGCCGCACCGACCACGACCGATCTGATTGCGCGCGGAGCGACCGAGCTGGCGACGGCGCCGGTGAAGCTGGCGGAGCGCGCGGTGGAGGCCGTGCGCCACCCGGAGACCGCCGCGCGGCGGGCGGTCGAGGCGCTGGAGGGCGTCAGTGAGGTGGTGGGCGCCTTCGCCGACCCCGCCCCAGACGTGCCACTCAACCGGGAAATCGGGCCACACCGCCGCTTCACCTGGACCCGCTCGGAGTTGGCGACCTTCAAACAGATCAAGGACACGTTGGGCGGGACCGTCAACGACGTCGTACTCGCGGTCGTAACGGGAGCGCTGCGCAAATGGCTGCAGACCCGCGGCATCCGCACCGAGGGCCTGGAGCTGCGCGCCCTCGTGCCAGTTTCGATCCGCGCCGCGGACGAGCGTGGTGAGCTGGGCAACAAACTGGCGGCGATGCGCGGCCCGTTGCCGGTCTACGTCGAGGACGCGGCGCGGCGGCTGCGAGTAGTCAGCGAGCAGATGGCGGGGGTGAAGCGCTCCAAGCAAGCGCTCGGCGCGGAAGTGATCTCGCGCTTCAACGACTTCGCCCCACCCACCCTGCTCGCGCAGGCAGCCAGGATCAACTTCTCCACCCGCCTCTTCAACCTAATCGTCACCAACGTGCCCGGCCCACAGATGCCCCTATACGTCCTCGGTCGCGAGCTGGAAGAGGTCTTCCCGGTCGCCTTCCTGCCCCAGAACCACGCGATGGCCGTGGCGATCATGAGCTACAACGGCCGCGTCTGCTTCGGCCTGCTCGCCGATTACGACTCGATGGAGGACGTCGAAACGATTGCCGCCGGCATCGACGAATCGCTGGAAGAGCTGCAGGAGGCCGCCGCTGCAGCCGCTGCGCCGGCCTGAGCCGTGGCCCTGCTCGTAATCCTCTTCATCGTCGTCCCGATCGTCGAGCTGTACGTGATCATCCAGGTAGGTCAGTGGATCGGTGTGTGGCCGACCTTGGCGCTGCTGCTGGCCGACGCCCTGCTCGGCTCGCTGCTGCTGCGCCACCAAGGCCGCGGCGCTTGGCGACGCTTCAACGCCGCCTTGGCCGAGCGGCGCTTCCCCGGCCGCGAGGTCGCCGACGGCCTGATGATCGCGATCGGCGGCACGCTGCTGCTGACGCCAGGCTTCGTCACCGACATCTTCGGCTTCCT
Source organism: Solirubrobacterales bacterium (assembly GCA_035605775.1). Lineage (GTDB taxonomy): Bacteria > Actinomycetota > Thermoleophilia > Solirubrobacterales > 70-9 > VRUE01. The sequence continues at coordinate 1,926 of DATNGU010000166.1, forward strand.
ACTCCTCCTCCCGCCGACCCGCGCGATCGCCCGTCGCCTCCTGCGCACTTACGCCGGCCACCGCTTCGTGGTGGTGGGCATGAGCGGAGCCGGTGGCCCCCGACGCAGCGACAACCATGGCGAGCGGCCCTACGACTACGACGCCACGGCGGAGGAGATCGATCCCGACGACCCGCAGCTGCCGCGCTAGCTGCCTCAAAGCGACTTGGCTATCGAGCTAGTCGTTGTCTAGCTGGTCCAAGAAGGCCGTGACTGCTGGCTGGTCCTTCACCCTGGACACATAGAAAGTCTCTATCGGGTCGCCAGCCCCGTCGGCAGCGACCAAGGCGACTACTCCCAGCTGACGGAGAACCTGCATGTGATGGACGGTACTCGCAGGCGGCCGGCGCAGCCTGACTGCGATTTCATCTGTGCTCAGCGGAGCCTCAGATGCATGCAAGAGTCGCAGGATCTCGCGCCTCCGCTGATGCCTGAGGGCGCTTATCACCCCGCTCTCCTGACCCGCCCCTCCACCAATTCTTTTGGCGGAGGACTTGCCCTCCGCACTGCCGCCCGCCTTATCCGGCTGGTCCTCCCCCTTGCCTCTGGCTGTGCTTCCCATTCGAAACTCCGATCGAGAGTGGCGGATATCCACTGAGTAAACAGAGCGCCAGTATAGGAATGCTGAGCAAGCCGTTCACTTCGACCTGGGCCTCCAAAATAGCCTTGAGAGAACAGTGAGTGCAATCCAGGCGAGATAGGCCCCGAAGACGCCCTGAACTTCAAGCGACTTCGGGGCACAGAATCAGCCGGACTTGTTGATCGAGAGGACCGGCAAAGTCATCTCCGTTGCCGCAAGCTTCATTTTGTCACCTCCTCCTCCGCTTTTGAGCCAAATGCTCAAGAATCTTTGACTGCTCCTAACTGACGACCGATTTAGCCACTTGCTGGTTCCGTTTGGATAACCGCCTAAACTTTTGGCCGCTCAGTCGATAAAGAGCGCTTGGAGGTGGTTTGCGTGGCGAAATCAGGAATAGACATCGAGTCCCACGCATCCTTGGCGCGGCTGGCCGTCGTTTACAGAGACGAGCTGCGCATGAAGATCGTCACCGAGGCGTACATGCGGGAGATCAGCCCCAAGCTTTTCCACGAAGAGTTTGGCGGCGGATCGGTGTCCAGGGTCGCACGCCACTTCGAGAGGCTCATCGAAGCCGACTGGCTCAAGCTTGCGAGGACGGAGACGGGAGGTAAACGGCGAGGGGCAACCGAGCACTTCTATCGCGCAACCGAGCTGGTCGTCTTCGACGAGGAGCTGTGGGCCGCATTGCCGGCCTCGGTCAGATCCGCGTTTAGCTGGACGACGTTCGAGCAACTGGCTGAGCGGGTTAGGGCGGCGATAACCGCGGGAACGTTCAACGCGCGCCCCGATCGTCATCTCACCTGGACCCCTGTCCTCCTCGATCAGCTGGCCTGGGAACGGGTCATCGCCGGCGCCTTGGCGCTTTTCAACACCGTCCTCGAGGAACAGGACCGCGCCAAACTGCGTATTGGGGAATCGGGAGAGAAGCCTGCTCTCGCAACGGTTGCCGTGGCCGCATTCGAGTCGCCGATGTGGCGCCAGGGTCAGAATGACTGGCGAAGTCGCTCCTATCCGCCGGCCCAAACGGCCGACTCCGGCGAGCCGATCGACAGGATGCTGTTCTTCCCGATGCTCGCCAAGGTGTGCGCCGACCCACTGGACCTGCAGATCGTGGACGAGCTCAACAGACGTGAGATGAGCGCAAAACAGTTCCACGCTGAGTTGGAGGGAGCCTCGGTGTCTGGCTTTAGCCGCCGCCTGCGGAGGCTGACTAAAGACCGCTGGTTGAAACAGGTACGCCAGGAGACGGGGGGTCAGCGTCGAGGGGCTACCGAGCATTTCTATCGAGCAGTTGGACCTGCCTTCCTCGACACCGACGATTGGGCTGAAATACCTGAGCCGATCCAGGCCACAATTACCTGGGGAACGTTCACGCAGCTGCGCGAGAGGGTCAGAGAAGCTTTGGACGCGGGCACGTTCGACGCCCGTACCGATCGGCACCTAACCTGGTCGCTCCTTCTCCTCGATCAGATCGGCTGGGAGGAGGTGCTCAGCGCAATCAACGGCTTCTTCAAAGCCCTGTTCGACGAGGAGGAAGGCGCCAAAGAACGCATCACCGAGTCCGGTGAGAAACCAATCCTCGCAACCGTTGCGTTGGCAGCCTTCGAATCGCCGAAAGATCTAGCCAAGGCGCCGTGATGCACGCTAGGAGGGGTAAGAAGACTGAAGATCAGCCTGCATGACCGCCTAGCTCCGCTTGTGTCGATCCATAAGACGGGTTAGGTAGAGGTCTGCGAGATATAGACGGCCTTTGAGTGGACCAGTTCCTTGACTGGTTGCTCGAGGATGGCGTCGTAGCCGTGGCCGAAGACGTCGAGGCACTCGAGCCCCGCTGCCTCCAGCAACTCGAGTACCTCCGCTTCGGGAAAGTGGCGCTGGCGGTGGGTATGGGGCTCCACGGCGGCCGTGCCGTTCGTCGCCGCCTCGATTTCGAAACGCGCTTCGCTGATCGATCCGGGCTGCGTCTCGACCGTCCCCTGTCCACGCCAGACCATTTGCCGGCCGCCGCGCTCCACTCGCTGCACCTCGGCGAAAAAGGTGCGGTAAGACCGAAGGGTGTTTGCGTCGAACATCAGCAGCCCGCCCGGTGCCAGGTTGGCCCGCATCCCGGTCAGGGCGTCACCCACTTCCTCAGCGCTAAGCAGGTAGTTGACGGCGTCACCCAGCGCCCAGACTAGATCGAACTCGCCGAATACCGGCAGCTCCCGCATGTCCGCCACCGCCAACCGGGCTGCATCCTCGGCCTTGGCCCGGGCCAACTCGAGCATCGAGGCCGAGATGTCGCACGCGGTGACATCCCAACCTCGCTCGAGCATCGGCAGGAAACTCTTCCCGGTTCCGCAGCCGACGTCGAGCAGGCGACGGCCACGCAACCCGTGGCGACGGAGCTCCGGGAGGAGATTTCCCAACCACAACTCGTAGTCGTGATGAGCGGTGAAATCGTCATAGCCCGGCGCGATCGCCTCGTAGGCCTGCTCGGCCCCCTCGCTGCGCGATGGGGCTGCTGCTTTTGCATCCATGGCCTTCGTGACCAATGAATGCTCAATAAAGTTCCTCTGCTCTACAAGAGGGTCAGCGAGAAAAGTGTTCAGCTGGGTGGCACTCCGCCACGCTCACCCGGCTTGTGAGTCTGCTTGACGACCTTTGCCGCCTTCGACCTCCCTGCCCCGAATTCTTCCGAGCCTGCAACCCGCCCTTCCTGCGGTCGGCCATGAGCGACTTGCCCATAAGGCTGGGAACGACGCAACCGGCTTGGGTTAGGGTTAGGCTCGCGGGGTCCTCAGCGGGATTCCTGGCCCGGTGATAAACGACGAAGGTGATGACATCGTTTTCTTCGAGACACTGGGGCTCGTGGGGACCGGCAGAGACGGTGGCGTCATTGCGGGCGGTAGTACTCCTGAGCTGAGAGCGTAAGGGTTCCTTCTCCAGCGGGAAGTCATATTCCTGTGAATTGGCAGTACAACCCGATCCACAGGTTGCCTCGGACACTGCTATTTGCCGGATTTACCGCGTCGCTTTGAGAGCTTTCGCTCTCGACCCTTGCTCTTTGGCGGGGCTGACTCCTTCTCCGGGACACCCTCGGGCGGGCCAACTTTCCGCTTCTCCAAAGCCGATGGGTAGCCAAGCATCGAAACGGTGCAAGGCGTTCCCGCTTCATCCTTAGAACGCAGACGCCGTTTGCTGTTTTCTTGCACCTCAATCACATCTTCCATCGCTTGCCGCAGAATTTCGGTGACCTCGTGCCAACCGTGCTCGTCAACGATCATCGGTATCCAGCTCATGTGGGCATCGTCAAGAGAGTCATATGCCCCATCGGATATCGCCCCCATCGCATCATCGCCCAACGTGTCAAGCAAAGTCGCCCTTAGACCACCCTTCACGTTGTCGGCAACCGCGGGCCATTCAGCGCGCTCAATGAACGCCCGAGTTTTGGCTCGGTAGAAGCGCTCGGTGGCGCCTCGAACTCGCTGTCCTTGAACTTCCTCGATCGCTTTTGCGCGATGCAAGACACTCATCTCGTAGTTGGCTCTGTGAAAGGGCACCGAAAGTTCTCTGGAAATCTCAGTCGCACTCGCCATACGTTCATTGAGGATCACAAGAATCTGAGTACGCAAAGAATTGGCCATGCCAGTGACAACACGCTTGTCAACATGCCCCGCGGCCTTGGCCCTCTTTCCCCGCCTCCTCATTGCCTCGCTTCGCGGTGGTCCCATTGAGCCCTTTCGCATTGCTTATTGCTCTACCTCAAAGACTCTAGTCCATTTGCTCTGATTTTTTGCCGTGATAGCAGGAGTTTCCTGCGAAACCTTGGTATATCAGCCGCTTTCATTATGCTCAGATCTTTCTGATCAATTGAAGCCAGAAGACCGAGGAGGTGAAGAGATGAAGATTCAGCGACTCGACGTGAGCGTCCCGCTTCTGTCTATTCACAAGGCCGGCTAAATCAGCCTGGCGGCGGGGGATGGCGGGAGGCCGTCCCCCGCCGCGTTGATCTTCTTCCCGACTCATCACACGAAGATTATTTTCGGCTCTGTGCGATCTCTTTGGCATGTCCGGTCAGTTGACCATGTGACGAATGTCCAATGCTTCGCGGAAAACTCTTAAAAAGTATGGATAGACGAGAAGCTCCTCAAAGCTAAAACTCCCGGCGCCGAGACCAAAAGGCCGTCGGGTTCCGCTGCACCTCCCATGGGCAGGGCCGGACGGCAAGGGCCCCGGGGATGCGACTGAATGCACCCCGGGGCCCCTGAAGCGAGAGGGAGTCAGGTTCCATGCACGCCGAAAATGTCCCTAAGTTGCCCCGAGAGAACAATCCACGGGACGGTCGGCAGCGAGAAATATGCGAGTCCACCGAGTACTGGAGTGCACTTGTGGCCTGTCTTCTTCATCCAACGCAACTCGAAATCATCGAAGCGATGCGCTGGATGGGCCGGCCACTCTCACCCTCACAGCTCACTCGACTCTTCGACGAGAAGCTTCCCCTCTCGAACATCGCTTATCACGCTCACGCCCTAGCAAAGGTTGGCGCCCTGCAAAAGATCCGTCGACGCAAGATGCGTGGCACGTTCGAAAGGAGCTATCGCCTTACTTCAAAGCCAAAGCGCTACCGCCGAGCGCGGAAACGGCCGAGATAGCGATGGAAATGAGCCCATTCGTGCGAACCCCTAGCGATGAAAACGGAGAGGCCGAGCGGGTGGTTCTACAGGAGGTGCTTACTCTTCATCCCACTCATCTAACGACAGCTGAGCTGATCCTGAAAGTTTCTGGAAAGCCGGGCGAACAACGCGACATGGACTTGCTTCGGCAAGCAATTGAAGATCTCATCGCGGCGGGTGTCCTCCAAACCATCGGCCTAGTGATTGCACCGACCTACCCGGTTTTGCACGCCGACGGGCTCACCTGAAATGCCGACAACCGGCCGAGACCTCCGGAGGGCCGTCGCAGGGCGCTTGCCAGGGACTCGAACCCAGTCGTCTGAATGCTTGTCTTGGCAGAGATCGAGCAATTGCTTCAACTGCATAGACCGCCCAGTTTGCCGTTGAACTCCGACGGAATAGCGTCAAGTGCACCGATCCTCATGGGGATGCCGGTGGGGATGGAATTGGCCCCCACTGACCTCCTATGACCCCGGAAACCCTGCCTAGAAGCCAAGTGCGAACTTGGCGTCCTCGGTCATCATCTCCGGGGACCAGGGTGGGTCGAAGATCATCTTTGGGTGGACGGCGCTGACCCCGGGGAGGTCGCCGACGAACTCCT
>DATNGU010000167.1:0-3618 GCA_035605775.1 Solirubrobacterales bacterium
GACTTCTCAGGCACCGACGCGATCATGGCCAGTGCTAGCGCGGCGGGACTCAACGTGCTCCCTTTTCTCTTTGGCGCGCCGACCTGGGCGGTGCCGCTCGAAAAGAGCCTCGGCAGCCCGCGGTTCCTCCCGGTCCGCAACGGCAAGCAGCGCTCGGGCTGGAAGGAATTCGTCACCCAGACGGTCCTGCGCTATGGCTCGAAAGGTACCTTCTGGGCTCAAAATCCCGGCCTGCTCAAGCGCCCGATCCGGGACTGGCAGATCTGGAACGAGCCGAACTTCAAGTACTTCGTCGCGCGCCCCAACCCTATCGAGTACGGAAAGCTGGTGACGCTCTCCTATGCGGCGGCAAAGGCTGCCGATCCGGGGGCGAAGATCGTGCTCGGCGGCCTTTTCGCCCGGCCGATCGAGGCAACCTTCAACCGCAGGCCCCAGCAGGCCTACTTCGCGACCGACTTCCTCGAGCAGATGTACGCGGGGACGCCCGGGATCAAGTCCAAGTTCCAGGGAGTTGCCCTGCACCCTTACACCGGCACCTTCAAGCGCCTCATGCCCTACATCGAAGAAGTCCGCGATGTGCTGAAGGACAACAACGATGCCGGCAAGGGGCTTTGGATCACCGAGCTGGGCTGGAGCTCGAAACATCCGACTTCCGGCAACAGCTTCGCTAAAGGCATGCAGGGACAGGCGATCCAGCTGAGGGGGGCGTTCAGGGCCCTGCTCGCCAACCAGGGCAAATGGCATCTGAAGCGCGTCTACTGGTTCTCGGTCGACGATCTGAAAGGCGCCTGCAACTTCTGCGACGGCTCCGGTCTATTCAGCAAAGGATTCATCCCGAAGCCCGCTTGGAAGGCTTTCGTGGCCTTCAGCGGCGGCCGCGCCGGTTAGCGCCCGCCCCCTCGCATCCAATTTGAGTCTTGATGCCTGATTAGGCATAATCTTCTCCGTGGATGCGGCGAAACTGATCAAGAGCAGTAGAGAACGCCATGGACTCAGTCAGCGCAGGCTTGCTTTGCGAGCGGCCACCGATCAGGCGGCGATCAGCCGCATAGAGCGCGGCGAGGTTTCCCCCAGCGTTGAAACCGTTGAGCGTTTGCTTGCCGCCATGGGAGAGCAGCTGCAGCTGGTGTCGGAGCCGTTCGAGAGGGACTACGACCCTCTCCACATACGCGCGACGCTACAGCGTGATCCCGCGGAGCGGCTCGAGCTCGCGATGTCCTGGAACCGGCTGGCGGGACGCTTGACGGATGCGGGGCGGCGCGCTCTTGGTGACTGACCGCCGTGCCCACCCGCTTGACGCGCAGCGGATTCTCGAAGCGCTCGCTCGACACGAGGTCAACTTCGTCCTAGTAGGCGGCATGGCCGCTCAGACGCACGGCAACACCCGGATGACGAACGACGTCGACGTGATCCCACAGCCCGATCCGCTGAACCTCGCACGGCTCGCGGAGGCGCTACGGGCACTGGGGGCAAGGGTGCTCAACACCGGACACGAGGACACCGAGATCGACGCGACCATGTTGCCCCGTGCGACGATCTGGCAGCTCGCGACTCCGCACGGGGATATCGACGTGTTGCACAAGGCTCCCGGCGCCGCCCCTTATGACCAGTTGCGAGAGCGAGCCCTAGTGATCACGCTCGATGATTTGAGGATCCCGGTCGTCGGCCGCGACGACCTGATCCGGATGAAGCTTGCCAGGGGTCGCCCAGTCGACCGGGCCGACGTTGCCGCTCTCACCGATTTCGAAGCAGATTCGTCTAGGGACTGAGGCGGGCGTAAGATCAGTGGGTTGGGCACCGATGCGAAAACAAGTGCGGTATCCGACCCACTGGCGCCGTTCAGCGCCCCGGTCAGGCGCTGGTTTGAGTCCTCCTTCGAGGGCCCGACCCCCGCTCAGACGGGTGGCTGGGCGGCAATTTCTGGTGGCGCCAACGCGCTGATCTGCGCCCCGACCGGCTCCGGCAAGACGCTCGCCGCCTTCCTCTGGGGGATCGACAAGCTCGCGCGAGAGCCGCAGCTGGGCGAGGGCGTGAAGATCGTCTACGTCTCACCGCTGAAGGCGCTCTCCTATGACATCGAGCGCAACCTGCGGGCGCCACTGCGCGGCATCGGTGCCGAGATCTCAGTTGGTCTGCGCACCGGCGACACCAGCCAGAAAGAGCGGCGGGCGATGCGCAAAACGCCGCCCGACATCCTGATCACGACCCCCGAGTCGCTCTACCTGATCCTCTCCTCGGACGCGCGCGAGATCCTCACCGGCACCGAGGCGGTGATCGTCGACGAGATTCACGCGGTCGCCCAGAGTAAGCGGGGGTCGCACCTGGCGCTGACGTTGGAGCGGTTGGACCATTTGGTCAGGGACCATGCGGATCGGCCCGCGGGTCCTGTCGGCGCAGGGGACCCACCGCCCCTTCCGGTAGCTAAAGCTTCATCAGGGGCGGTACCCCCTACGCCGCCACCCGCGGGAGCAGCGCAGGGAGTCCAGCGCATTGGTCTCTCCGCAACGCAACGCCCGTTGGAGCGGATAGCGAAATTCCTCGTTGGCCCTAAAAGGGATTGCGAGATCGTCGATGCGGGGGTGGCTAAGGAGCTCGATCTGGAGATCGTGGTGCCGGTTGAGGACATGTCGGAACCCGGCGCTCCCAGCTTCCCCAACGCCGACGGCAATCCCACCGAGGGCGAGCCTCTAGCCCACGTCCGCTCAATCTGGCCCGCGATCTACCCCGAGCTGCTGAAGCTCGTCCGGGAACACAACTCGACGATCATCTTCGTAAATGCCCGCCGAGCTGCCGAGCGCTTAGCCAAGCGCCTCAACGAGCTCGCCCTAGAACAAGCTCCCGAAGAGCTGCCGGCGACCGAGCACGCGGGGCACGTCGATGCCGCTCGAGCAGCCGACCATGACGCCTCTCGCGCGGGTGGCGGGGCAGGGGGTACCGCCCCTGAGGAAGCTTTAGCTACCGGAGGGGGCGGTGGGTCCCCTGCCCCGACAGGACCCGCGGGCGAACCCCATGGTCCTTTGCCCGAGATCGCCCGAGCCCACCACGGGTCGCTGTCCCACGAGGAGCGCACCGTGGTCGAGGAGATGCTCAAGTCGGGCCAGCTCCCGTGCCTGGTGGCGACGTCGTCGCTGGAGCTGGGAATCGATATGGGCGCCGTCGACCTTGTGATCCAGGTCGAGTCGCCGAAGTCGGTCAGCCGCGGCCTGCAGCGGGTCGGGCGGGCCGGTCACTCTTTGGGCGAGGTCTCGCGCGGCCGCATCTTCCCCAAGTTCCGCGCCGACCTGCTCGAGTGCGCGGTGGTCGCGCGGCGGATGCGCGAAGGGGCGATCGAGGAGACGGTCATCCCCCAAAAACCACTCGACGTGCTCGCCCAGCACCTGGTCTCGATGGCAGCGCTCGACGAGTGGGAGATCGACGAGGTCGAGCGCCTCATCACCAGCTCTGAGCCCTTCGGCGAGCTCTCCCGCGAACAGCTCGAGAACGTGCTCGACATGCTCGACGGCCGCTACCCGTCGGACCGCTTCGCCGAGCTGCGGCCGCGGATCGTCTGGGACCGCACCGAAGGCACGATCCACGGCCGCAAAGGCGCCCGTCAACTGGTCGTCACCAACGCCGGCA
>DATNGU010000168.1:0-2474 GCA_035605775.1 Solirubrobacterales bacterium
GGGCTCCGGCGCGTCGGGGGCGGGCTTGCTGGTGTTGTCCATCTTGTGAAGACCCTTCAGGGTGGGGGCAAGCCGGGCGAACTGGCGGTAGAGGTCGCCCGCCTCCTCGGGGGCACCGGAGATGATCAGCGGGGTCCGCGCCTCGTCGATCAGGATGTTGTCGACCTCGTCGACGATCGCGTAGTGGTGGCCGCGCTGCACGCAGTGCTCGAGCGCATCGGCCATGTTGTCGCGCAGGTAGTCGAAGCCAAACTCGGAGTTGGTCCCGTAGACGACGTCGCAGGCGTATTTGACCTGCCGCGCCTCGTGGTCGTCGGAGTCCTGAATCGCGGCAACGCTGACCCCAAGCACGTCGTAGACCGGCTTCATCCATTCGGCATCGCGGCGGGCCAGGTAGTCGTTGACGGTGACGACGTGGACGCTATCGCCGGCCAGCGTGTTGAGGAAGACTGCGAGGGTCGCGGTCAGGGTCTTGCCCTCGCCGGTCTTCATCTCGGCGATCGCCCCGTCGTGCAACACCATGCCGCCGACCAGCTGCACGTCGAAGTGACGCTGGCCGATGCTGCGCCGCCCGGCCTCTCGGGTGAGGGCGAAAGCCTCGGGCAGGAGATCGTCTAGCGACTCACCGCCTCGGGCACGCTCGCGCAGCGAGTCGGCCTCGGTGCGCAACTCGTCCTCGCCGAGCAGTTCCATCTCCGGCTCGATCGCGTTGATCTTCTCCGCACGCTTCTCGTAAGCCTTGAATTTACGACCCTCGCCGACGCGCAGAGCGCGGGTGACCATGTCCCTGGCGTTCGCCATGGACCAAGGGTAGCGATGGGGCTATGGCTAGGACTCGGCGGTGCGACCGCGCATCTGGTTGACGAGCCGCCGAGTCTGGCGACGCTTGCGGCGCAATGCTCGGTGCTTCTTGACCTGACGGCGGATGTCCTCGGCGAGCTCGTGGATCGTGTGGGCCATCTCGGGAGAGGCCTCCTTGGCGTGGAGAGTGACCCCCTTCAAGCGCAGCGTCGCCTCGGCGACCTGGCTATCGGCAATTGCCGGATTCCTCTCCTCCCAGACCGTCACATCAAGCATCGCCAGTTCGGAGACCTGCCTGCCAACTCTGCGGAATCTCTTCAGGACGTGCTCCCGCAGCTCGTCGTCGACCTCGACGTTGCGCCCACGCACCTCGATCCGCATATTGGCCTCCTCGGTTGGTTCTGCTCCGATGCTACGCCTGACCCGCTTCTCCTACAAGGGGGAGAGGTGGGGGGCCAATACCCGCTACAAGCGTCGCGAGAACGTGATCGCGTCAATCCGCACCGCACCGGCTGAGCGCAGGGCTCGGGCACACGACGAAAGCGTCGCACCTGTAGTGAGAACATCGTCGATCAAGAGCACGCTGCCGGGGATCTCACCGCGGGTGCGATGTACGGGAGGGTGGCCGATCCGCTGCGCGCGACGCTTGCCAACTTGACGGCCGAGGCCGCTGCGCGCAAGGCAGGGCTCAATCGGCAACCCGGCCGACCCGGCCAGGGCCGCGGCGATCTCCGCGGCGGGATCGAAGCCGCGCGCCAAGGAGCGCAACGGCGCGGTCGGCACGGGCACGATCGTGCCGCTCAGCAACCGTGATGGCGCCAGCCAGTGAATGCGATCGGCCATCAGCCCCGCGACAGGCAACAAACGGCGGAACTTAAGCGCCGACACCAGTGACTGGGCAACGTCCTCGTGAGGCGCCGAAGACCAGACCCGATCGATCCCGGGAGGTCCAGCGCCGGCGAGAGGTTCGGCCGCGCCGAGGCGACGCGCGCAGCGCGTGCAGAGGACCGCGTCGGTCCGACATGCCCGACCGCAGGCCGCGCAGAGCGGCGGCGCCAATCCGGCGGCGAGTGCCTGCAGGAGCTTCATGGCCCACCTTGCGGGCTGGCGGCGCGCGCGTGGCGCGCCGAACGTCAGGACTTCGTCAATTCTGCGTGCCGCGAGCCGCGATGGCGCCGACCAAGATGGCAGCGGGGGGAAGCTCGGCCCCTTCGAGCAGGATCGAGTCGCGAATGCAAACCCCATCGCCGACTCGGCAACCATCGCCGATGATCGCCGGCCCCTCGATCCGCACGCCTGTGCCGATCTCGACGCGATCGCCGATCAAGACCGGGGCTTTCACCTCGACGCCGTCGAGCGGACTGGCGGCGCGCACTCCCTCTGTCACCTCAGGCGCTCCGGGCTCGACTTCGACCGCGCCGTACAGCGCGTCGAGGTTGCCCTGCCGCAGCTCGTCGAGGTTGCCGATGTCGTTCCAGTAGGCCTCGATCTCGTGCGAGTAGAAGGGAACGTCGTTCTCGAGCAGCGCCGGAAAGACGTCCATCGCCCAGTCGGCGAAGCCATCCGGATCGTCGGCGCCGGCGGCCTTGCTGGTGCCGGGCTCGGGGAAGTAGTCGAAGATCTCGGCCCGGAACATGTAGATGCCGCAGTTGGCCAGGTCGGAGAGCGCTTCG
>DATNGU010000169.1:0-2360 GCA_035605775.1 Solirubrobacterales bacterium
TGACCCCGGGGAGGTCGCCGACGAACTCCTTCATCTGCTCGGACACCTGGGGGCCTATCGGGCAGGCCGGGGTGGTCAGCGTGAAGGTCACGTAGACGTCTTCCTTGTCGATCTCGACGCCGTAGACGAGGCCGAGCGAGACGAAGTCGAGCCCAAGCTCGGGATCGATCACCTCCTCGAGTGCCTCGAACACGTCTTCCTCGGTCAGCACTTCAGTCTGGTTCTCTGGCATCGGCCAATGGTACCCGGGCCTACGGCTCGGGCGGAAGCGGCTCGACTGGACGCCCCTCTCCCGCCGGCTCCAGCTCAAGCTGCCACCAGCCGACATCGCGCCAGGCCCCATCCTTCCAACCGATCCGCCGGTAGACGCCGACAGCGATGAAGCCGAGGCCCTCGTGGAGGGCGACGCTGGCATCGTTTGGCAGCGTGATCCCGGCGCAGGCGATCTGGAAGCGCTGCCTCCGCAACCGCTCCAAGAGCTCTTCGTAGAGCGCCCGGCCTTGGCCCCGGTCACGCGCGTCCGCGGCCACGTAGACGGATACCTCCACCGCCCAGCGGTAAGCGGGCCGCGCGCGGTGAGGGCAAGCGTACGCGTAGCCGACCACCTCACCCTCACGCTCGGCGACCAGCCAGGGATAGGTCGTCGCGGTATGAGCGATCCGCTCCGCAAACTGGGTGGCGCCGGGCGGTTCTTCCTCAAATGAGGTGGCGCCGGCTTCGACGTGCGGGGCGTAGATGGCGGCGCAGGCGGCTGCGTCGCCGTCGGGATCGGCGGTGCGGATCGTCATCGGCGCCCAATAGTCTGCCGGGATGCATAAGGAATCCTCCCCAAGGCTGCGACGTTCGATTGGGATCGTCTTCTCCGACGGCGGACTATTGGCGCTCAGCGCCGTGCGCCCAACTGGATCGAGTGAGCATGGTGACGAGGAGGTTGTGGCGGTCCTTTGCGGCCCGGATGGCGCACCGGTGGAGGTATCCGAGACCCTGCTCTCGACCGAGTACGGGCCCGACGGCGTGCAGCGGCGGGCGACCTTGGAGCTGTGGACGGACAGCGAAGAAGGCCAGCCACTACGAGGCGCCGGGACGCTGATCAGCGCCGCCAAGGTACGTCGGCCTGGACTGGTCGCCGACGTCGCCTTCTTCCGCTGGTCGGTCGAGGGGCGCGACGGCCTCGGCCACTACGAGCTGGTTCACGACGATGGTTGAGCAAGAAAGCGGTATCCAGGCAGTGGTCTCTGACTTCGGCGGCGTCCTGACGACGCCGCTGATCCAGTCCTTCATGGCCTTCCAGGATCAAACCGGGATCACGACCGAGACCCTCGGCAAGGCGATGCAGGCCGCCACCGAGGCCAATGGCGACAACCCCCTCTACGAAATGGAGCGAGGCGAGATCACCGAGGTCATCTTTCTCGAACAGCTCACCGACAGCCTCGAACCGCTGCTCGGCCACCGCCCGGAGATGCACCGCTTCAAAGAGATCTACTTCGAAGCACTCGACCCGAACCCGCCGATGATCGAGCTGATGCGGACCCTGAAGGTCGCCGGCTACCGAATAGCGATGCTGACCAACAACGTGCGGGAGTGGGAGCCGCTCTGGCGCTCGATGCTGCCCGTCGACGAGATCTTCGAGACCGTCGTCGACTCCGGCTTCGTCGGCTGCCGCAAGCCCGAATCGAAGATCTACTCGCTGACCCTGGAGCGGGTGGGCGCGGAGGCCGAGGCCTGCCTCTTCGTCGACGACGTCGAGGTCAACTGCGAAGGCGCCCGGCGGGCGGGGATGACCGCCGTCCACTTCCAGAGCAACGAGCAGGCGATCGACGAGATCCGCGCGGCGCTGGCCTAGGCGGCGGGCGCGGCCTCAGTTGTCCGAGCCCGCGCGGTCCCAGACATAGAGCTCGACGGCCTCGACCGCGAGCTCCATCAGGCGCGGCGGCGAGAGCAGCCCGAGGACGAGCTCGAGCGCGTCCTCCTCGGTGACGCCGGCGTCGACCGCCTCCTCGCCGCGGAAGCCCGCCGCGAGCTTCAGCGCCTCGCGCCGGTTCTCGCCGAGCGAGCCGAAGGCTCCCATCAGGAAGTCGCGGTTGGGGACCGGCTGGCCGACCTCGAGCGAGCCGTGCCAGGCGGCGAGCATCGAGAGGTCGTGCTCGTCGAGGTCGGCCACCGCCTTGGCGTAGTGGGACGCCAGCTCCTCCTCGGGGATCTCGTCCACCCAGGCGCGGACCAGCTCCCCGAGCAGCTGCCGGCGCGCCTCGCGGCCGACGGACTCGGCGATCACGCGGATCGCATCCTGGGGTTCGATGAAGCAGAGGGCCATCGGCAGTGCTCCCTGACACTGGGAGTGACGGTGTCGCCCGGGAAAG
>DATNGU010000170.1:0-10518 GCA_035605775.1 Solirubrobacterales bacterium
GCGGCGGCTCCGCCTGCAACCTGCGAGCCGCGCTGCGCGCCCGCAGCGACGTTCCCTTTGCTGCCTGCGTTCACGGCAGAGCCAGGGCCGTTCGCGCCAGCCGCCGCCGAGGTTTCCGGAGCGACGACGGCGCTGTCGCCAGAATCGTTGCCGCCCAGCGCCGCCAGCGGCCAGTCACGCAGCGTCTGCAGGGAAACCAGCATGACGAAGGCGACCACGGCGATGCCGATCAGGGCGGTGCCGGATACAGCTCCTGCTAGGTAGTTGCGGGCTTGGCGGGCCATCTCGCCTCCGTCTCGCTTGCTACCCAAGGGTCGCAGGAGCGAACCGCCCTGACATACCTATTAATTGAATTTTTGAGTGTTTTTAGGTAGGGCAGGCTTAGAGGTAGCCCAGCGGGTCGGTGGGCGCACCGTTGACCCGCACCTCGAAGTGGAGGTGATCGCCGAAGCAGTGGCCGGTACAGCCGACGTAGCCGATCACGTCGCCCTGCGAGACGCTCCCCGAGGTAATCGCAAACGAGGACTGGTGGGCGTAGCAAGTCTGAAGCCCGCCGCCGTGGTCGAGACAGGTGAAGTTGCCGTAGCCGCCGCTTTCGGCTTCCGACTGCACCAGGACGACCGAACCCGCAGTCGCGGCTCGGATTGGCGTTCCGGCGGGGACCGCGATGTCGATTCCCTCGTGCATGCTGCCCCAACGCATGCCGAAGCCGGACACAACCGGGCCGTCGACCGGCCAGATCAGCTGGCCCGATCCGTAACGGATGGGGCCGGCCGGCAGCGGCGCCGAGGAAGTCGACTGCAAGGTGGCGGCCAGCTCAGCCTGGATCTCGGCAACCGATCCCTCCAGGTCGCTCTCGATGCTATTCACCTTCTGCAGGGCCGCCTCGCGCTGGCGCCGCACCGAGACCAGCTGCGCCTGGCGCCCCTGGACCGCAGCACGGGCGCTTGCAAGGGCCTGCTCTTCGGCGGCGATCGCGTCGCGAGCGGATTCGATCCTGTCCTTGGCGGAACGCAGGCGGGCGACGGTGCGCTTCACCTGGTCGCGCAGGTCGCGCACTCGGGTGACCACCGCTTCGTCGAGGCCGTGGATGCGGTTCAGGTACTCGGTGCGGTTGACGAGCTCGTCGTAGCCGCCGGCTTCGACCAGCACGCTGAGAATGTCCGGCGTACCGGTCTCATAGATCGTGACGAGGCGCTCGCGCAGCGAGACGAGTGCCCGTTTCAGGTGAGCCCGGACGACAGCGAGGTGCTTCTTGGCGACGTCCAGTTCAGCAATGGCGCCGTCCAGCTCAGCCTGCTTGGCCTCGAGCCGTTGCTGCGCATGCGCCTCTTGGGCGCGCAGCACAGCCACCTCGTCGGTGAGCCTTTCGATCCGCCCGCGATAGCGCGAGATCGTCGTCGTAAGCACGCCCTCGCGCTCCCGCACCTTCGAAAGCTTCGCTTCCTTGGTGTCGAGTTCCGATTCGAGATCCTTGGCCGGCGCCGCTGCGCTGCAGAGCAGCACAAGCAGCGCCGCCACGGCGGCGACCGCTGCCGCCGGGGCAAGGCGAGTCTTAAGCATCGCGAAAAGGCTAGCGAGGCCGTATGGCCGCTACGCGACGATGCTCATGTCCTGCAACCGCACTTGCGTAGGCACTACGCCGGGACGGGCTCCTTCTCAGCTGCTTTCTCCGCCTCGGCGACCACTTCGGCCGCATAGCCGAGGCGCTCGGCGTATTCGCGAGCCTGCATGCGGGAGATGACCATGCGCTGGATCTCCGCCGTGCCCTCGAAGAGCTGGTAGATCTTCGCGTCGCGGAAAAACTTCTCCAGCGGGCACTCGGTACTCCAAGCGTAGGGGCCGACCAAGTCCATCAGGGTCGTCGTCGCCCACATCGTCACGTCGCCGGCCTTGAGCTTCGACATCGAGCCCTGGCCGCCGCGCATCGGGATGCCGTTACGACCCATCCAGGCGGCGCGCTGGACCAGCAGGCGGGCAGATTCAATCTCGGTCGCGACGTCGGCCAGGGTCTGCTGGACGCGTTGCGTCTGCAGCAGCGGCGTGCCGCCCTCCGACTGGCCGTCGAGGTACTCGAGGGTCCACTCGTAGGCAGCCTGGGCAATACCCAGGGCGGAGGCGCCGACCAGCGGCCGGGTGATCTCGAAGGTCGCCAGCGCATCGGCGCCGCGCGACTTTTTCCCTTCCCGGCCCCGCTGCAGCTTGCGCTCGAGCTTCTCCTCGCCGCCGAGCAGGTTCTCGGCCGGGATGCGGCAATCCTCGAGCACGATCTCGGCGGTATGCGAGGCACGGATGCCGAGCTTGGACTCCTTTTTCCCCTGACTGAGGCCCGGGGTGTCTTTGCCGATGACGAAAGAGGACTGGCCGCGGGTGCCGAGGGTCGGGTCGACGGTGGCGACAACGACGTGCACGTCGGCGATGCCGCCATTGGTGATGAAGACCTTGGTGCCATTGAGAACCCACTCGTCGCCATCGCGCTTGGCGGTCGTCTTCAAGCTCTTCACATCGGAGCCAGCCTGCGGCTCGGTGACCGCGTATGCGCCGAGCTTGACCTCATCGCCGGCGCCGAAGCACTCGGGGACCCACTGCGCGATCTGCTCCGGCGTGCCGGAGGAAGCGATGCCAGCGGCAGCCAGACCGGAGCCGGAGATCGCCAGAGCGATGCCGGCGCAACCCCAGTGGAACTCTTCCGCGGAAATCACCTGCATCTGTCCGTCGGAGTCGAAGGCCGAGCGCTGGATCGCCTCGAGGCCCTGAAAGCCCTGCCTGCGGGCCTCCTTGACCACCTCCCAGGGAATGCTCTCCTCTTCGTCGTGCTTGCGCGCCGCGGGACGGATCACGTCGCGGGCAAAGGCTCGGGCGCGGTCCTTGTAGTCCTGCTGCTCTTCGTTCAGTGCGAAATCCATCCGTCCCCCTCGTCGCGCTCTCGTAATTTGTTGATTGACTGGTCAGTCAACCAGTCCTCAAAAGCTTAGCTGACCGACCAGCCAAACCCGAGGACAGCCGAAACGTCTAGCGTTGCCGCCGTGGCACCCAAGGAGCGGCCGATCAACGCGGACCTACCGGCCTCTAAGCCAGGTGGAAAGCCGCCGACAGAGCCGAAAGCACCAGCTCCGCCGAAACGATCGGTCCGGTCGGAGCGCCAGCGCAGACCAATACCGGGGGCGTTGAAGGCGATCGCCGGGCTGTTTGTCCTTGCCATCGTCTTCATCGTCGCCGCGATCGTCGGTGGGAGCTCGGGCGGCGGCGAGAGCAGCGAAACGCCGGCGCCCGTAAGCGAAGCACCCAGCGCCCCCACCGAGGGGGCCCCGACCCAGGCGCCGGAAGAGCTCGGCTATCCGGCCTTTGCCACCGCCAACACGACGCGAGTCGGCGGCTCCGACCCAGCCTCTAATGCGGCAGGCGTTGCGCTCGCCACCTACCCGTCGACCAACCCCTCACAACAGCCAGAGGCCGTAACCCTGGTCGACGCCGACGACTGGCGCGGCGCGATCGCCGCAGCGGTACTGATGGCGGCCCCGGTCGGCGCGCCCGTTCTGATCTCCGGCGCCGATGGCGTGCCCGAGCCAACCGAACAGGCGCTCGAAGCCCTCGACCCGCGGGGCGGCAAGGCGACTCAAGGCGCCCAGGCGTTCGCGATCGGTGCCGCCTCGGTCCCCGATGGGCTCGGGGCTCGACGTATCGGTGGCGGCGGGGGTACCGCTGGCGCAGCGGCGATCGCGGTGCTGCGCGACAAATTGAGCGGTGGACCGCCGCGCCATTTCGTCATCGCGCCGGCCGATGAACCCGCTTTCGCGATGCCGGCAGCGGCCTGGGCGGCACGCTCTGGAGACCCAGTCCTGTTCGCAAACCGAGACGAGCTTCCAGCCGCTACCGCGACCGCGCTAAAGCGACATCCCCGCACCCCGGTTTATGTCCTCGGCCCCTCCTCGGTGATCTCCTCGGACGTGATCCGCGAGATCAGCAAAATCACCAGCCGCGTGAGCCGTGTCTCTGGGGAGGATCCGGTCACCAACGCGATCGCCCTGGCCCGCTACGGAGAAGGTGGATTCGGCTGGAATGTCAACGACCCTGGCCACGGCTTCGCCGTCGCCCGCTCCGATGCACCTCTCGAAGCGGCCGCGGCGGCACCCCTCTCCGCCTCGGGCACCTGGGGTCCGCTGCTGCTCACGGACAGCGCCGATACGCTCCCGGTGGCACTGCGCGGGTACTTGCTCGACGTCAAGCCGGGCTACACGACCGACCCGACGCGCGCCTTCTACAACCACGTATGGGTGATCGGAGACCAGGAGGCCATCGACGTGAACGAGCAGGCCGAAATTGACGAGCTTGCCGAGCTGGCAAAGATCGGGGGTGGTGAATGAGCGAGGCGGAGAACCCCGAGCTGCTGGCCGGAGTCCACTCGATCACGGCGGAGGACATTCGCGCCCTCGCGGGGGCCTCCACCCCCCACTTCGCGCTGCAGGTCCGCAACCGCATCCGGCGCCTGATCGAGCCGCTGCCAGCAGACCACCCCGCCCGACTCGAAGGTGAACGGAAGATCGCCGAGCTGGAGGACCTCGCCGAGCACAGTGGCGACCCCCGCGGCACGATGGGCATCGGCCACTCGTGAAGCTGCTGGCGCCGGGGGTTTGGCGACTCAAAGAGCTCCCCGCGCCGACGATCAACATCTACCTGGCGGAGGACGTGCTGATAGACGCCGGCCGCACCTGGGACCGGCGTCGTGTCTTCGCCGAGATCGAGGACCGAGAGATATCGATGCTGGCGTTGACCCACGCACATCCCGATCACCAAGGCGTCGCCAAGGACGTCTGCGAGGCGCGCGGAATCCCACTCGCCTGCCACACCGACGACGTCGACGCGATGGAGGGACGACGCCCCCTTCAGGAGGCACATCGCAATCACCCGGTCAACCGTGTGATCAGAAGCATCTGGGAGGGCCCGCCCTACAAGGTCGAGCGGGTGTTGAGCGAGGGCGACGAGGTCGGCGGCTTTCGGGTCGTTCACGCACCGGGCCATGCCCGCGGCGAGGTGATCTTCTTCCGCGATTCCGACCGCGTGGCTATCTGCGGTGACGTGATCCGCAACATGAGCTACGCGACCTACCTTCCCGGAATAAAGGAGCCACCGGGGATCTTCACCATCGATCCGGCCGAGAACCGTCGCTCAATCCACAAGCTCGCGGACCTGAACCCCGCTCTGATCCTTCCTGGGCACGGCCCCGCCGTGACCGACGTCGGGGCCTTTGAACGCTTCGTCACGGCTCTGCCGAGCTAAACGGCTCCGCCAGGAAACGTGCATTAGGTTTACCCCTCGTATGCGGGGTAAAGGTCTGGCACGCAGACCTAGCCGTCGTCAAAAAAGGAGCCGAAATGAGCAAGCCCGATAGCAGGCGGCCTTCGCCGGCCATGATTGTCGCGGTGATAGCGCTGATCGTGGCCCTCGGTGGCACTGCCATCGCTGCCCAAACCATCAACGGCGGCGCGATCAAGAAGCAGACGATCGGCGGCGGCAAGCTGAAGCAGAAGACGCTGACCGGCTTCCAGATCAACACCAACAAGCTTGGCGAAGTACCAGCGGCAAGGCGCGCCAACCACACCTACTGGGCCGTCGTCAACAACCCAGCCGGGGTCGGCAACGCGGCGTTGGCCCGTGCCAGCGACGCCGGTATCACCGCAACGGAGGGTGGCGGGGCCGTCACGGTCGCCTTTCCCGCCAACGTCAGTGCCTGCGCCAACGCGTCCAGCCGCAACAACGCCGGTACGACGCCCCCCGGAGCGGGCTTTGCCCAGACCAACACGTCGCCGGCCAGCGCCAGCGCAATCGAGGTTCGCACGCGCGATGAGAAAGGCGCCCCTGAGGACGCTGACTTCCACCTGATCGTCGTCTGCCCATAGGACGGGCGGCGCGTGGCCCGGCCCCGCGTTCAGCCACAGGGGCCGGGCCGCAGCAATCACTGGGCGCGGGTGATACAAGAACGTCGATTACATCGGTCATACATGGAGCCGCCTCACAGACTAGATTGGCGCCATGAACGACGCGCCGCATGGATTCAAAGAGGGTGACAAGGTCTGGGTCGAGGACGGGAACGGCAAGCACCATCCTGGAATCTTCGTCGGCGACAACGAAGCATCCGGCTGGTTCGGCGGCGGCCCCAGCGCTTACGTCGTTCATCCCGAGGCGCACCAGGCCGAGGTCGTCTCGATCTTCCGCATCACCCCCCGCGACGAGTAGAGGCACCCCGGCCAGGATGCGAGCTCTGGCGGGCGCCTTTCCTCGCATGCCGGAGGAAAGGAGCCCTAGCGCTAGGGCGCCAGGCGCGCCGTCACCATCTCGACGCGCTCGCCGCGGAAGGGCACGCCCTCGGCGATCAGGTGCCGCTTTTGCCGGGCCCCCTTGGCAAGTGACCCGTCGGCGCGGACCACCCGCCACCAGGGCAGATCCGGTTCGTCGCACTCGAACAGAACCGCCTCGGCAAAGCGCGGCGACCCCGGCGAAACGTCGCCGTAGGTCCGCACAAACCCAGCGGGAATCTCGCGGACGCGGGAAAGCACTTCCAGCTCGTGCGAATCCCTTGCGTCGCTCACGCAGCCGGACCGAAGGCGTCGATCAGACGGTTCTGGTACTCGCTCAGCTCCTCGGGGGAGATGAAGTAGGTCGGTGGGGTGAGGAAGAGACCGTCCGCCCGCTCAGCAGTGGTTTCCACCCGGGCACGGACCTTGTCGAGTGGACCGGCGGCGCAGTAGGTGTCGACCATCTCGTCGCTGATCGCGGCGGGGACGGCAGCCAGATCACCGCGGCGGAACGCCTCGCCGGCGGCAATTGCATTGTCGGCGAAGCCGTGCAGCTCCCAGAGGGGCATGTAAGTCTTGACCGTCGCGTAGAAGGAGATCGTGCGGCGAGCCATCTCGATCGCTTGCGCCTCGTCGTCGTCGATCGCGCAGCAGACGGTCGGCAGGTAGTCGAAAGCCTTGCGCTCGCGTCCGGAGCGGCGCAGGCCCTCCTCGAAGGAGGAGACCACGACCTCGTCGATCCAGCGCAGGCTCTGGATCGGGTGTCCGATCAAACCGTCGGCGACGTCGCCCGCCATCCGGCACATCCCCCCCTGCACTCCCGCGGTGTAGATCGGCACCGACTCGCGAGCCGCCGGGTGCGGCCGGATCCAGCCCTTGATGTCGATGTCGTAGTAGTCGCCCCCGTAGCGGATCGGCTCTCCCTTGCCGGCCTGATGCATGATCAGCCGGGTTGCCTCAATAGCCTCACGCAGGTGGGGCGCCGGCTTGCCGTACTCGGCGTTGTGCCAGGTTTCGTTCAGGCGCTTGACACCGGAGCCGAGCCCGAGCCGAAAGCGCCCGCCCGACATCTCGTCGATGTCCAGGGCACTGATTGCGACGATGAAGGGGCTGCGGGTAAAGGCCCAGGCAATCCCGGTGGCGACCCCGATCTTCTCGGTCCGCCCCGCCAAATAGGCGGCCTGGGTGACAGAGGAGCGGAACAGCTCCGGGGCCCAGACACATTCCACACCAGCCGCTTCGGCACGCTTGGCTTCCGCCTCGAGGTCGGCGACGGTGACGCCGATCGCGGCGACGGAGATGCGGTCCAGGGCGCTCAAGCGGGAGAGGGGACCGTCGCGTCGGCGAAAACCAGATCGGCGACTCGCTCGCGGTGCCAGCGGGCGTCGCCAAAGGTCGCAGCGTTTGCCTTACCGCGCTTGAGGAAGAAGTGGAGGTCGTGCTCCCAGGTAAAGCCGATTCCGCCGTGCACCTGGATCGAAGCGTCCGGAACCCGCCAGCCGGCGTCGGAGGCATAGGCCTTGGCCATCGAGGCGGCCAACGGCAGCGAGGTGGGCTCGGCATCGGCGGCCCAGGCGGCACCGTAGACAGCCGAACGGGAGTTCTCGGTCTCGAGCAGCATCTGCGCGCAGCGATGAGAGACGGCCTGGTAGGCGCCGATCGGCCGGCCGAACTGCTGGCGGTCTTTGGCGTATTCCACCGCCATCTCCATCGTCTGCTGCGCAATCCCAGTCGACTCGGCGGCGATCGCGACGCAAGCACGCCAAAGCACCGGCAGGTAATCCGCCTGTACCCCGTCCAGGGACGCGTCCGCCCCGACGCGGACGCCGTCGAAGCGGACCGAGTAGAGGCGGCGGGTGAGGTCGATCGATTTTTCCGCGGCGACAGTGACACCCTCGGTGCCACGCTCGACCAGGTGGCGGCGGCCACCCGAGGTGGCGACGAGGAAGAAGTCAGCGCTTGCAGCGTCCATCACCAGCACCTTCTCGCCATCGAGGACCACACCGTCGCCATCGGCCTTGGCCTCCATCTCGAAACCACCGATCGAGGCGGTGGTACCCGCATCGAAGAGAGCAACGGTGCCGCGGGCCTCGCCGGCCGCCAATGGGCGCAGCCAGCGCTGGCGCTGCTCGTCGGTCCCGTTGATCGCCAGCGCTAGCCCGGCGACAGTGGTCGAGAGCAGCGGCGAGGGCGCCAACGCGTAGCCCATCTCCTCGAAGAGAACGGCGAGGTCGACGATGCCGAGGCCCTGGCCTCCCCACTCCTCGGGCAGCGCCAGGCCGGGCCAGCCGAGCTCGGCCATCTCCTCCCAGTCGGACTGCTCGAAGCCGTGCTCGCTCTCGGCGAGGGCGCGGATTCGCTCCGATTTGTAGCGGGCGGCGAGAAACTCGCGCGCGGTCGACTTGATCGCCTGCTGCTCGTCGGTGAGGTCGAAGTACATGAGTAAGCGACAGCCCTAAGTCCTAGCGAAGCCTCGGCAGGCCGAGCACACGCTCGGCAATGATGTTCTTGAGGATGTCGGTGGTTCCGCCCTCGATCGAGTTGGCGCGTGAGCGCAGGAAGCCGTACTGCCAGGCGCCGTTGGCGACGGCGTGCGCGGCGCCGCGATCAAGCGGCGCGTAGGCGCCCTCGATATCAAGCGCCAGCTCGGCGATGCGCTGGTTGATGTCTGCCCACTGCCACTTGCCCAGCGAGCCCTCGGGGCCGGGGATGCCCGACTGCATCGTCTTGGTCAGGCCGCGGTAGGCGTTCAACCGCATCGTCTCGGCCTCGATCTGCAGCTGGGCGATCCGGTCGCGCAGGAAGGGGTCCTCGGCGGCGGTGCCACCGTTGACGCGGGTGTCCTTGGCCAGCTCGCGCAGGCGCTTGAGGCTGTTGGAGATCTGCGAGATCGCCCCGAAGGCGAGCCCGGCACGCTCGTTCATCAGCGTGGTGATCGCCACCGACCAGCCGTTGCCGACACCGCCGACGACGTTGGCGTCGGGGATCCGCGCTTCCTCCATGAAAACCTCGTTGAACTCGCCCTCGCCGGTGATCTGGACCAGCGGTTTGGCCTCCACTCCCGGCTGGTCCATGTCCATCAGGAAGTAGGTGAGGCCCTTGTGCTTGGGTGCATCGGGGTCGGTGCGAGCGACGAGCATGCACCACTTCGCGTATTGGGCGAAGGTCGTCCAGACCTTCTGCCCAGTGACAACCCATTCGTCGCCGTCCTTGACCGCCTTGGTCTTCAACGAGGCCAGGTCCGAACCGGACTCGGGCTCGGAGAACCCCTGACACCAGATCTCCTCTGCGGTGAGGATCGGCTCCAGATAGCGCTGCTTCTGCTCGTCGGAGCCGTGGGCGATGACGACCGGCCCGCCCATCGCAAGGCCGAGCACATTGGCCGGACTGGGGGCTTCCTGGCGCGCCGCCTCGCCGACAAAGATCGCCTGCTCGATCAGGGTCGCGCCGCGGCCGCCGTACTCCTTCGGCCAGGAGATCCCGGCCCAGCCGGCCTCGTGCAGCTTGCCCTGCCACTCGGTGCGGAAGGCCATCACCTCCTCGAGCCCGGCCTCGGGCTCCGGGCCCGGATGGTTCTCTTCCAGCCAGGCCCGAACCTCGTCACGGAACTCCTGCTCAGACGGGGAGAGGCTGAGATCCATCGGTTTGGAGCATATAGGCAGGCTGGCTAGACAGCCAAGGCGGAGGCTAGGCCCAAAATATGTCCTCGTGAGCGGGGGCCCTTCGGGCGATGCTCAGATACCGATCAATTGACCAAGCAGGCCGTCAAGCCGTATTCGCCAGCGAGCTTTTCAGCCGCTTCAAGCTGGGTGGTGGCCTTTCCGATGTTCCCCGTCTTGATCTCGGCGATCGTTTTCCGAGTTGCTTCGAGGATCGCTTTGACCTTCGCCTCGTCGCCAGTGGGCGCGCTAAGAGCGGCAATTTCGTCGTACTCCGTCTGGAGACCGACTCCCGTCGCCGAGACGAGGTTGCCCTTGCCACTGTGGAGTTCTGCCTCAATTTCCTTCTTGGCATCCAGGCAAATCGCGTTTCCTTCCTTCAGGAATGCCGACTTTGAAATGGCTCCGTCATCGCCGGTTCCAGCTGCGTTTGCTCCATCGTCATCGCCGCCACCGCATCCAAGCATGAGAAGGCTGACGGCAAAGGCGCCAAGTATGGGTGCAACCGCCCACTTATTCAATTTCTCCCCCTTTAGTCAAAGAAACCAAAGGGGGAAGGTACCGGG